>JADZDJ010000008.1 GCA_020851115.1 Pirellulales bacterium | reverse complement strand
CGTCCTTTCCAATCCCCATAAGCACATTCCACGAGCGCCGCCGAAATGCAGCAACTCACCAGGCAAATCGGCCAGCCGAGGACCGGGCCGTAGTCCTGCATCCAAGGCAAGGCCCATCCGTAGAGCACATTGCCGGCCATCCACAGTGCAGCGATCAAGCCCGCAACAGCAAGTAGGCGCAGCACATGGGAATTGAGTATTTGCCGTTGGGTGCCATGCCGCTGCCAACGCCAGGCGCAGTAGACTGCGGTGCTGATAAACGTTGCGGCAAAAAAAGGCAGATAAACGGCGAAGCTCATGAATGTTTCGGAAGCGCCATGTTCCCGGGCAATCTGCATCGATTTATCGCCAAATGCCAGCACATGATTCACCAAGGGCATCAATAGCCCAGCCACGATGCTTAGCAAGATTCCCTGAATGGCGTTTCGCCGCCGCGCATCGTCGCCGATGTCTCCGTGGTCCATATACTCGGACGGTTGTTCACGAAGCGAGCCTGCCCAGGAACAAATGGCAACGCCCGCGACCGACAGCCCGAATCCACCGATCATCAAAGCACCGATTTTACCTTCCAGCACTTCCGGATGCCGCGCGATCAACGGAACAAACGAACCGACGATGAGGCCCACTCCGTTACACAGCGAATTGGCGAGCGTTGTACCGACGCGAGCCAGCCCCAACCCAAACAAGATGGCGGATGCCCCCGAGAGCAGGCCGGCACCCAACAGGATCTGATTCCGCATTAGGCCGATCTCACCGAGCACCTCGAACAATGAAGGAATTGTCAGCCAGGCGATCAAAGGCGAGAGCACAAGACAGGCGATTAAATTCCACGCCAGCCAAGTGTTTTCCCAAGCAAATGCCGTAAGATATCGCATCGGTGTAAAGCAGACCCCAAACATCACTCCGCTCAACACTGCCAATAAGATTCCGACGGCCATTTATCTGAATCCATATGTCGTATGGTTGGTGGATCACCGAAATCATTTCGATGTTGATTCTGTGCTTTGATCGACCCTTTCCTTGTCGAGCCGGTCCAACAACCATCGACAGTTAATTACCTTTTCGACTAAGTCGAGCGGTAAGTAGAAATATTGACATGAAGGTTCAAAACCGATTCGGGAGTCTTCTTGGGTGAGCGTAAAGAGTTCGTGGGCCAGCGAGATCTCAGATTCGAGCCGGCACTTCGATCCTGCGATCATGTGCTGACGTTCGTCAGCCGTAAGCGGCTTGGACGAGTCGGCGAGCGCATCGCGAGCGATGATGAGGCTCGCTTGATTCGCGACGGATTGGAACTTGATCGCTGCGGCCTGGGCATATCGCAAGTCGGCTCGAACTTCGTCACGACGATGGGCCGGTGCTTTCTCGACGGCTTGATTCAACTCCATAATACCCGGCCTCCACATTGCTGCCATCTTTTCGAATTGCGATGCAAACACTTCGCGTGGATACGGTCCGCGCCAAAGGTCGAGGTCGTCGTAGGGAATTCCCCACATTGTCGCGCGATAACCTGTCTTTTGAGCGTATATCGGATTTGCCGGGCCTTGCTGCATCGGTGCGGTATACGCCACATTGAGGTGGAATGGAAACTGTCGGTATGCGTCGCTCATCTGGGTCCAGGCATGGCGCGCATTGGCGGCACCCTCGGAACCAAACCGATCTAGTGCAAATTGATCTAATGAGGCAGCGATGTCGGGAGCAGGTGTGCGATTGAATCGCTTCGCCAATTCAAAATTGGGCGACGGGTACCCGCCCATGGTCCAGCCGATCATCATCCCATTCAGCTTGGCTGCGGCTAGATTCTTGCAATGCTCGGCAACCAGATCCATGATTGGAATGAACGGCAGGCTCGCAATTTCCGTCGAGTTGTTAAACTGAACCTCAGCAGCAACGCTTAGACCTTCGCGTCTGGCCGTCTCCCAATGCTGAATCGCACGCGGACCAGGCCCAACCGCCGACATCGTGTATTCGCCTACTTTGGTTTTGACTCCACCGCGCTCGATCGGCAGACTCCATTCGCTCACGGACATCAACCAGACAGACTCCGGCAAGCGTGCAATGATTTCCCGCGAGTCGCCGTGGCCTTTCCAACCCCAATCGGAAACGATGACCTTCGCTGTCGGACTGCTACGGTGGACACCTGCTTCCAGCGTTGCGACCACTTCGGAAATGATGTCCGTATCGCTACGCGTTTTGCATCGCTCGCAGGTACGCACATCTCCTAGCGATGCGCAGTTTGTTAGGTTCTCCGATGCCGTAATCGCGTAGATGCCACCCAAATCGGGAACTTCGTGAAATACGTACGATAACGCATCACTCATCCATTGACGCACCTGGGGGTTTGAAGTGCAAAGGGCAGTAAATTCATCCTGCCGTACGCCAGCCATCTCCGGTCGGCCCTCGAAAAACGAATTGGGCATCGCGCGTGGCTCGTTGAGGTACAGGTAAACGCCGATGCCGAATTTCTTCGCCCGCGCCACCAGATTTTGGAGATTCGCCAACCGCTGCGCATGCCCTGCGCCAAATTCGGGAAAATCCTTGCCTCCCGGGGCGATCTCGCGCAGCACTGCATGCAGCCAGATACCGTTCACCCCAACGTCCGCGAGCCGCCGTAATAAGCCGTCCGGATAGGGATCTAGCTCCGGCTTCATCAGCGGATCGCCATACACGGCAAGATACGAATAGACGAATCGAAGCGAAATCACATGGTCCGTCTCCGGACTCGGCGCCGACATTTCCAGAGGTAAGCTGGAAAGCTGTCGAACAAAATCGAATCGAGGTTCCGCGGGACGGCGAAGCTGCTCGCCAAATTCCGCTTCCACCAACCGACGAATCTCGGTCGCGCGCCGTTGTGCTGCCCGATCCGGGGCTTGATAGCGCAGCGGTTCGCACTGCGGTTTAATCGAGCCGAGCTTGACAAATAGAAAATCATCCTCACGCAGCGCAAACGCGAGTTGTTCGGCAGTCATATCCAGTAGCGTCAGCAATTGGTCGTACGGCAAGAGGTGCCAATTGCGGCGGATGAGTGTAACATAACCGCGCGTTTTCATTTCGGGTGGAACAATGGGCTGAGCAGGCAGTCCCATCGACACAGCGATCGCGGTGACGTCGTCTACCGAGGTGTTTAAGACTTTCGCCAAGTCGGCCGGCTCAACCGCATTCCAATTTCGCCACACGAATTCATGGAGGCGGTTCGGAAAATAACCGCTGACAATCGCGGACTTCGCGTCGCCACGCGGCAAAACAACCTCCTCGGCGCGACTTATGCCTACGCAGACGGGAAGAACGAGGCATGCAAGTGCGCTAGACAGCGAAACTTGTCTCATCGGCGTCTTCCTCATTGGTTAAGACATTTCTAATCTTTCACAACTACCCGATTCTACGACTCAGCACCAATGCCATGGCAGCGGTCGAAAGGCAACACAACAGCCAAGTGGCCGGTTCAGGGATGGTCCTTGCACCAGAACCATTCGATGTCGGAAAGTGGGTTTGCCAAAGAACAAAATCTGCACCATCGACATCGCCATCCGAATCTGCATCGCCCATGGCGAGCGTGGTTCCGCTGGCCAGCGGAAAGTGAGTCTGCCAAGCGACAAAGTCGGCCCCGTCGACGTCTCCGTCGGAGTCGAAATCTCCAGGAACTAGGGAAGAAGGCGCAAACGCCCCTGCGGTAAAACGCAGGTAATCGATTTCCGTCGAGCCGACCGAATCGGCACTTAAGCCGCCAATGTTTAGCCGGAAGAGCGAATTCAAAAATGCCGAATTCAGTTGACCATTCAACGGAACGCCATCTCGCCAGACGCGGAAGACAGCCCCTCCTGGCTCTTGCGCAACACGGTAAATGTGAAAGCCGTCGGAATTATTCGCGGATCCAAGATCAATGGCGTTTGCACCGGCACTCCAGCTTTGATTATCTTCGGTCGCCAACAAGAATGAGTTGGCCGTCGAATCCGGGTTGGCAGTGATCCCAAAAATCGGAAAACTGCCTGAATCGGACAGGATCTTGGCTCGTACCTCGATCGTGTACCCACTTGCCAGGCTAATACCGGACGACTGCCAAACCGATGCCTCATAGGGTGAATGAATCTGATTGGTGTTGACAAGGGTCGCGAACCCGTTGGAAAATTGGATTGTTCCTGCCGTTTCATCGAGGTACAAATCCTGAGCTTGATTGCCATCGAGATCCTGCGTGGCTGGGCTAACATTCATCTCATAGCGATAGGTGAATTGCGATGAATCCTTCGGCGGCAGAGTCGGAATCGCAGAAGCGTATCGGAACAAATCCCCGCTTCCACCTGGCAGATTCAAGTCGAGCGAGTAAATCGAACCGCCCATGTGCGTTAGGTCAATTCGTTCGACTAAACCAGTGTCTCGGCTGAGTCGTTCCAGCGCATTGTATCCGGAATTGCGAAAATCGAAGGTCAGGTGATACCATTGTGCCGAAGCAGCAGCGGTACCCTGCGACGCCCCGTTGACGAGCATGAAGTGCGATCCGTCGGCAAATGCGAAGTCGCTGTTGTTTGCTAACAAAGGCTTGTAGTAGCCCACCAAAATGTCGTTGTAACTCGAATCGTTGGACCCTCCCTGCGACTGCGTGGGGGTAATCGCCGCGATGAAGTTGTTCCCGCCATTCGCATTGCTCCCCCAAGCGGATAGTCCAGTGCCCGATACCGAACGCCCGCTGCCGGGAATCATCCGGATATCCGTACTCACAAGTCGAACGAGCGCCTGGCCGAGGTTACGGCTCTGCCGATTCGACTCGGCGACATAGCCGAAGACAGGAGTTGGCGAACCGTCCCCCGTCCCTGAAAACATCACCGGAAAGACACCTGGGTCATTCGGCTTGTTGTAGACGAACGCCGAAGTAAATGTATAACCGAACGCCCAACTGGCGCTCTGCTGCAAGCGTACGAATGACTCACTTGGAACCCCGCCGCCTCCCGTAGTACGATAGAGATCCAAGTACTGTGCATACGGTAGAGGTTCACTGCCAGTGCCATCATAGCCCGCCAAGGCTGTGGTGCGATAAAGCTGCATATTCGAATACCAAGTGTTTCTCGCCGACGTGGTGAAAGAGAACCCCGGATAATTATCGAACATCAGCATGTCCGGCCGCGTGTACTGCATGTAATTGGTCAGTGCACTGGCGCTCATCTGGCCACCGTAAAAGTTGGTATGCGCCAGTGTATTGGGATACATTTGATTCCAACGAGCATAGGCGGCCTTTTCCGCATCCAGCGTGGCCTGATTTTGCGGCAGCTCGTCGCCAAACTGCATGCTGGCAAACTTATCTAGGTAGGGCAATTCTCCCGGCAACAAGTCTGGTGCCCAACTGCTAGAAAGACGAGCCCATTGCCAAGGCACGTCGGCCTGCGTTTGAAACATGGCCGGGAACTGCGGATCTGCGGATTGATAGAAGTTGACGGTGCTGAAGTTGGCCCCCAGGAACTGATCCACGTTTCGGAAGCCGGGAACGATCGTATCTTCAGAAAAGACCCAGGCTTGAAGTTGCAAGCCTCGGTTGAGCAGCACTTGCCGTCCGTGACTGATTGCCGCTTCCGCGACGTTCCAAGTTGAGAACAACAAACCCGCAATTAAAACGACTCGCGACATGGCCTCCGAAACGCAGCGAAGGAATCTCGCGATCTCACCAAAAGTTTCAACCATAGCAATGTTCGCAATCCGCCGCCAAACCTTGATACCTTGCCCCTACCATTACCAGCGGCACCCGCCAGGAAGCGAGTGGTTGGCCCTGCTTCCCCGCGAACGTGGTTCGGCTTCGAAAAATGTGTCAATTCCGACAGCGCGAAACATCGTCAATTACAGCAGGTACGCGACCTAGCTGCAAATTGTCCTCTTGAATTGGTCAAGCACGCCATTCAGTCGATCAATTCAACTTAATGCATGGAATTCAAGAATCTGATTGCCGCCGTCCAGCGGCAAAGCTCTCTGTTCCGACCCCGCACAAAACTCAGTCGAGTCACTCTCAGGCACGCCTTTTGCGCAGCGCCAGCAACATGGGAATTGATAAGCAACCCAGAATCCAGGCAGCCGGCTCAGGCACCGACGATACTCCCGGCCCTAACGGAAATGGAAAACTCGTTTGCCAGATGACAAAGTCAGCGCCATCGACAGCCCCGTCGCCGTTCGCGTCGCCGTCGGCAAGCGACGCCCCACTGGCCGTGGGAAAATGCGTTTGCCAAGCGACGAAATCGGCGCCGTCGACATTGCCGTCGCCGTTAAAATCGCCGGGGTGCGGTTGTGTAACTTCTGGTGGTGCAAAGGCGCCTTTGGCAAATCGGAGATAGTCGAGCTCCGTTGTACCCACCGAACCGCCAGTCATACCTCCAACATGCATTCGCCACAGCAAATTCGGGAATGCGCTGGTGAGCGTTCCGCTCAACAGAACTCCATCGCGCCAAGCACTGTAAATCGGTGCCGCGGCATCGGTCGTAGGATCTTGGGTAATACGAAAAACGTGGAAGTCATCCGTGTTATCCGCCGCCGCAAAGGGTACTTTGCCCCCACCAATACTCCATTGTTGGCCCCCTGCTCCTGCCATGAACCATGCATTGGCAGTAGAGCCAGGATTCGCAGTCATGCCAAAAATTGGATCGCCGCCTGTGTCAGAGATAACTTTGATTCGAGCTTCAATCGTATATCCATCTTCAAGGAATATGTTTGAAGTAGCCCAGGTCGTTCCGGTATATCCGTCAGGCGACCCCATAGAGCTAGTCCCCGACAGAGTAGCAACGCCGTCGAATGTGACGGTTCCGCCACTATTGTCGACATACAAATCTGGGTCTCCGTTGGCATCCAGGTCTATCAGGTCTTTATCAGAAGGGTTGACATCCATTTCGTATTTATAGAAAAAATCGGCCGAATCTTTGATTTCCGTCGGTGTGGCGCAGGCTGATTGCGCCGACCACACGACCGCCATCGCGGCGAGGCATAGAAACTTGAGCGGTTGACAACTCATGGTCGTAATCCTTTCAGGTCTGAGGTGGAGTAACTCGATACCAGCTCTATTAGCCAGTCGAATCGATGGCCGGCGCGACCAGCAACACGCTGGCGAAATGGATACCCGGCCATCCTGTTCATGCTCATCTCTGTTAGCCCCACGGCACTTCACATGACGAAACCTATCTGCCTGAATACCTGCACAACACATAAGTGTGAAGCATGTAGACTTGCTCGACGAAGCCGATGGGTACCCCCCGTTGCCGATCTGCCTCGTTCGCGTAGGCAAGGTTTGTCGATATAATCGCCTACTATAGCTAAGTTGGTTCCCTTTGTCAACAATCTGGTTCCATCTAATCCCCAGCACTTTTGAAGTCCTTGTGCGGATTCGCCGATGCTACGGTCAAAACTGCTGGAGCAGACTTCGATCGATGATCAAATCGCATGCCGCTTTATTGACCACTACCGTTCATTGGATAGGCCATCCAAATTAATGAGATGGTGAAAATCCTTCGCTAGAAAAATGCCCCAAAAAAGCATTTGTCGAATAAAGCAATTACCTCTGGGATACCCTAAAATTGAAGGGCTGTGGCATGCCTCCTCGTTTCTCAGCAATCGCCTAATGATCGGCAAAATGGGAACCACACGAATACAAACGGAACCAAAGCATGGACATTGATACTGATTTTGGTATGATGGACGACATGATTAACACCGAAATCCACCCACCTCATATCAGCGCACTCGCAGACAAATTAGTCATTGATATTCGTCGCCGGGGTTTGTCCGTCGGAGATCGGTATTTGACAACCGAAGTTGTCAGCCGCATGCTTGGTGTCCGTAAGGCGGTGGCGGGCAAGGCGATGCGACAGCTTGCCGATCGGCAAATCTTAATCAGCAAGCCGCGCGGCGGCACGTTTGTCGGCCCGGGGCTAGGAAGGCAAAATCGTTCCAAAGTGCAGACCATTTATGTGCTGATTCCCACCGAAGACCCGTCTGCGAGTTACTGGTCCTTCCAGCCGTTTATCGCTGGAATCAGAGGTGAGATCGCAGGGGTAAACGTGCAGTTCACCTTCCTTCCCGACGAGGATCCGGTTGGCTACGTGCGGGAATCTATCCACGTATCGCTGGAATCTGGACAGTTGGCTGGCATTGTGGCAGTCAGTTCTCCGCCCAGCGTGTTGCGTTGCCTGGCTGAGTTGCGGCTGCCGACGGTTCTTTATGGCACACCGTACAGCTCCGAGTTGCCGATCAGCTACGTCGAGACCGACAATCTTCGGATTGGCCGGCTGATGGTCGAATACCTGCTCGGTCGCGGTCACAAGCGCATCGCGGTCTTGATGACGGGAGCTGGCCGTCCCGGAAACGATCTACTTATCGATGGCGCGATCGAGGCGTTGGCAGCCGCGGGATTGGCCCCCAACGCAATGATTCTACGTTCGGTTCGCAACGATGTTGAAGCCTATCGGGCAACTGCTAAGGAATTAATGGCACGGTCGGATCGACCTACCGCGATCTTTACCCGTGGTGGTTTACAAGCTGCTGCGCTGGCCTCGATCGCCTCGGACGTTGGGCTGGACGTGCCAGACGACCTGGAGATTATCTTCGAGCACGGCACACACGATCAAACGGTTCATCATTTTGATGTCAAGCAATACCCGCGCGTGGAATCGACGCTGTCCTACGTGGAAACCGCTGCCATGATTGGGAAAATGCTCAAAGAGATGTCCGCTGGCATGCCTCCAAAGGCTCATCGCGTGTTGATTCCCGTTACGCTGCATGAGCCTGATCGGTGCGTGAACGGATCGACCCGCCGTCGCGGAAAATAGCGTATTCTCCGCCGAACGAATCGGTAGATCGTCGTGAATGTTGCCGGCCGGCACGGCTGGGTCGTCAAAGAAAGTCAGCAAGTGGGCGCGGCATCTCAGTCGCTCGCGTATTGCAAGCCGGCGAAAGTATGCCTGGAGGGGAAAATCTTCGGAAAAAATATTTGGCGGATTTTCCGGCTAGCGCTGGGTGAAAAGGATCGCGTGGTACAAAATCAATGCGAACCTCAAATCGTTGGCAGGAACAGACGAAACGAACAAATCCCGTCAGCTCGATTGCCAACCGAACGGGCGATTGGCTGGCGGGCGACGCGGGCAAAGATTGAGAAACCGGCCGCGAAAGCGGCCACGGCGCGGACCATCCTCGCCAAGAAGTTCTTTGACAACCTAACGACTTAGGCCGCTTCGCGGTAGAAGTGCTTCAGCAACCCGCCGAGGCGAGTCTCGCACTTGATGTCGGCGAGCGAGAGCAAGCCTTGCAGCACTCGTGTGTCCTGATAGACCGCCACCAGGCCGCCGGCTTGCCGAAAGCAACCCCAGGGGTTCGGAGCGATTGAGCGGAGGCAACGATCGTTAACCCAGGCGGCGCGAGACACAGAGACAACCGAGAATTTCCACCAAGATCGGGCCTGCGGGGCGACGCCAGGGCGCTTCCTGTACGAAAACGTTAGCAACGCTCGATATGAACAGATAGATGGTTGTCGGACGACAGCGGACTTGCGTGTGAGTGGAAAAAGAGTCGGCCCAATTCGACCGACGAAATGCACGAGGAGAAGCAAAAACAACAGAAATGGAGGCTTGGCGCAGAACCCGATTGCAGCAACGACTGGTTCATGCACGAACGCGCTACGCCGCGCGGCGCGAATAATGTTTGAGCAAGCCGCCGAGCCGCTCGTGGCATTGAACGAGCTTCAGCGTCGGTACGTCATCGTCGGGCGGCGGGTGTTCCGTCAGCGGTTTGTTTTCCAGCGACTGGTGTGGCCGATGGAAGTGATAGTAGTCCACGTACTGCGATACCAGATAATCCAAATGCTGCTGGCCGAGCACAATGAAATGGTTCAAGCACTCGTACTGGATCGATTGAATCCAGCGCTCGATAAACGCATTGGCCAGAGTCGTCAATTGCCCCTGATTTGTCAGATGGCGAGCGAACCTTCGCCGTGACGCATCCCTACCATCCGTTGAAAGGCCGTGAATTTTTGCTGGTGACCTATCGGCACAATTGGGGCGAAGATCGGGTGTATTTTTACGATGATCGTGGCAACTTGACGTCGTTACCCGCGAGCTGGACAAGCGTTGTGTCGAAAGACCCTTTCCGCGAAGTGGCTGCTGGAAGATGCTTGTTGCGGTTCATTGACCTGTCTGAGTTGATAGCCCTGGCTCGTCAGATTGGAGAAAGGGAAGTAGGCACTCGCGACGACTTCGGAAAGTAGTGTCTCCCGAATTATGCCGTAAGTGTCCACGAGATTTTGTCGCACGCCGGGAAGCGCGCAGAAACGCTAGCAGGCGAAGCACTCAGCAAAGACTGATCACGATTGATGTTGGTGAACTGAGCGCAGCGAAGTAGATTCTGTGCCGGCACAATTATGTAGACACTCAGCATTGCTGGCAGGAGGCCGCCATGTCGGACGCGGGTGATCAGAAAGAGCAGCATTTGCGCAACCACGGTGCGTTCTATGCGAACGCCCACGCGGTGGCCGATCCGCTCTTCGACCAAAGCGAATTCTTTGATCCGCGCGACTTGATGTTGGTCAAGTACGAGATGCTGCGTCGCGTGCAAGTCGATGCGATCCCGGTTGTGGAAGCGGCAAAACGGTTTAGCTTTTCCCGCGCCGGCTTTTACAAAACCTTGTCGGCCTTTCAGCGGCTGGGCCTGGCCGGTTTGGTTCCTGCACGTCCGGGGCCTCGCCAGGCTCACAAGCTGACCGACGACATTCTGAGATTCATCGACGAACAAGTCGCTGCGCGGGGGCTGTTGTCGGCGGCGGACCTCGCCGCGCTGATTCTTCAGCAGCGCGAAGTGTGTGTTCATCCGCGGAGCATCGAGCGCGCTCTGGCACGATGCAAAAAAAGGGGACGGTGAATGGGACGGTGAAGCAAGTGTCGGACTCAGGTATATCGCACGAAGCATGGTCGGCTCGATACGAACAACTGCGAGCCGGATGGTTCGTTCGCGAAGGGACTTGGGGACAAGCATTGTTTGTTCGTCAGGGCATGGCAGCTTGGATAAAAGCATGGCCTTTGGCAGAACCGTCCCTGTCGACAACGCGGCCTGATTCCCTCGCCCCTGAATCGGACTCTTCCCAACCGCTCGCCTTGAGCGGCGAATTGCAACGTCAACTCACACGCGAACTGGCGAATCTGATTCTTCATCGCCAACAGGAGGTTCTGGCATGAGTATCTCCGCCGATCAAAAAGTTACGACCAGTCATCTGCAGCGAGACGCTTATCTTTACGTGCGACAATCGACGATTCGGCAAGTTTTCGAGAACACCGAAAGCACCAAGCGTCAGTACGGGCTTCGTCAGAAAGCGGTTGCGCTGGGCTGGCAGACAGAAAACGTCATTGTCATCGACAGCGATTTGGGACAGTCAGGAGCCAGCGCCGCCGACCGAGCAGGTTTTCAACGCTTGGTCACGGAAGTGGGATTGGGACGCGCCGGAATCGTTTTGGGGCTGGAAGTGTCACGATTGGCTCGGAACTCGACGGACTGGCACCGGCTGCTGGAGATCTGTGCGCTGACCGACACCTTGATTCTCGACGAGGATGGATTGTACGATCCGTCGCACTTCAATGACCGACTTCTGCTTGGCTTGAAAGGCACGATGAGCGAGGCGGAGCTACACGTATTGCGTGCCCGCTTGCGTGGCGGCATCGAGAACAAAGCCCGGCGCGGAGAACTCAAATCACCGCTGCCGATCGGTCTGGCCTACGATGAGGACGACCGGGTGGTGCTGGAACCGGACCGGCAAGTGCAAGCGACAATCCATAAATTCTTCAAAACCTTTGAAGAGACGGGTTCGGCGATGGCAACGGTGAAACACTTTCGCCAACAGGGTTGGCAGTTTCCTCGCAAGTTGCGGCGCGGTGTTCACAAGGGAAATATCGTCTGGGGTGAACTGGTCCATAGCCGCGCTCTGCAACTCCTGCACAATCCACGGTACGCGGGAGCATTCTTCTTCGGACGCTCTCGTCAACGAAAGAAGGGAGATGGTCACGTCGACTTCCGCCGACTGCCACCCGATCAATGGCATACGTTGTTGCCAGATGCTCACGTGGGATACATCACGTGGGATCGGTATCAACGCAACGTTCAGCAGTTGTTGAAGAACGCTCAATCGCTCGGCGGCGACCGCCGCAAAAGTCCGGCGGGCGAAGGGCCTGCCTTGCTACAAGGTTTGGCCATGTGCGGCCTGTGCGGTAAACGGATGACGGTTCGCTACGACTGCCGCGAGACAGCTCCGGCGCCCCGCTATGTGTGTCAGCGAGACGGCATCGAACAAGGCCAGCCCTTGTGCCAAAGTATTCCTGGAAAAGGCGTTGACGAAGCCATTGGACGGTTGCTGCTGGAGAAGGTGACTCCTTTGGCGCTGGAAGTGACGTTGGCGGTGCAGCAAGAGTTGCAAACACGTCGCGAAGAAGCCGACGCCTTGAGGAAACAGCAGGTCGAGCGTGCCCGCTACGAAGCCGAGTTGGCCCGTGCCCGCTTCATGCAAGTTGATCCCCGTAACCGCCTCGTCGCCGATGCGCTGGAAGCCGATTGGAACGACACGCTGCGCAACCTCAACGATGCGCAAGAGCTGTACGAGCGTTGTTGTCAACAAGACGCAGCTATGGTCGTTGATTCGACACGCTCCCAAGTTCTGGAACTTGCAATAAACTTTCCCAAACTATGGAACGATCCACGGACATCGGATCGAGACCGCAAGCGCATTGTGCGGCTGTTGATCGAAGACGTCACTCTCATCCATGAGGGGCAGATCACCGCTCATGTGCGATTCCAAGGAGGTGTGGTTGAGACGTTGCGCTTGCCGCGGCCGCTCAGTGCCTGGGAACTTCGGCAAACCAGTCCGCAGGTCGTTCAAGCGATTGATCGATTGCTCGACGATTTTACGGAAGGACAGGTAGCAGATCAACTCAATCAACAGGGATTACGGTCAGGGACGGGCTCTTCCTTTTGCGGACGCTTGGTTGGTCAAATTCGGCGAGCCCACCGCATCGTCAGTCGCTATGAACGCCTGCGCGGCGCGGGGATGTTGACACAGCATGAGATCGCAGAAGAACTTAACGTCCATCCATCCACCGTGAGAAAATGGCGATGCTGTGGCCTGCTCACCGCCCATGCCTACAACGACAAGAATGAATATTTATACGAACTACCGGGAGCTAACCGACCGATAAAGCAACAGGGCACGAAACTCACTGATCCACGACGATTTCGTGACTTCGCACACGAGCGCTCAGATGAGGTGCAGCATGAAGCATAGTCCTTCATGTTGGGCGAAGCGGGTTGCAAGCGTCGTGGCCGAAGTCCGTTGGAAGCAAGTGCTTCGTCGAACGCTTTGCAGAACTTGGTATCGCTGTCATGAAACACGAGATCGGCTTCCAGATTCTCGGATTTTATGTGCAGGCAAAACGCCTCGGCCTGCCGAACGATCCACAGGGCGTCGGGATGCGCCGTGCCCGGCGTGACGAAGACGCGGCGCGTTTCCACATGGATGAAGGCCAGCACAAAGTACTCCCGGATGCCCTTGAGCGTGACAACCTTCTTCGAGAGAAAATCGCACTGCCACAAGGTGTTGGCGTGCATCAAGATAAATTCGTCCCAGGTCTTTTCGCCGCGCTTGGGGCCAGGATCGAAACCGTGCTCTTTCATCACGGCAACCACGAATTGCCGGGAAACTTTCTGGCTGGTCAACTTGCGGATTTCGCCCAGCACGCGGGTGTAACCCCAGCCGGTTTCCTGGGCAATCTTGACGATCAACTCGCGGATTTCCACCGGCTTACGCGGGCGGCCGGGTTTGCGCGGCTTCATGTCTTTCTTTTCTTCTCGTTCCCACTTAAGGAACGTCTCGTAGCTGACGATCGAGATCAACTCGCGCAGCGCCGAACCCAGCGGCTTGCCAAACCGCAGCAACCGCTTTCGCTCGGCGGGCGTTGTCACGAGTCGCTTCGGCAGTCGGCTGCGAAGAATCTGGTTCTCTGCTTTGAGATATTGCACGTACTTGGCCAGTTGCCGATCCGTGGCGTGGGCCAAAATCACGAGCAGGGATTTGAAAAGCGTCGCCATCGCGTTAGATTCGGAAAATGCCGGTGAATTTGATGAAAATGGCAATGTTTTTGTACAGCGCCGTACCGAAGTTTCCAGTGGTCGAGGACCAAAAAATGCTCTCTCGATCGCGCATCTGTTAAATGGCCGGTGGAAAAGTCTCCCCGCTCGAACGTTGGAGCCTTTAATTAATGGTTCGCATGCCGTTTCTGTTAACCGAAGTCGCGCCGGTTCGTGGGCGTTCTCTTTCGGTTTGAGGCCCACCGAAACGGACTCAAAACCGGCAAGCTCTTTCCATGAAACCACTTCCGAGAATTCTGCGAACAGAGAATTGTTACTAACACGGTTCCTTACGGGGAGGGCCCTGACGAGAAATTGAAAGCCGATTTTGAGGCTGCGCCGAAATGGTCGGGAGTCGGTGCAGTCAAATGCACTCCAGAATGGTTGACCTAACCACGCACCGACTCCCGACCACTTTGCCGCCACGTCCCGGATGATGTTGCGATCCATACGAGATATCCGATGAATCACAGTGATTCCAATTCCTCACTCAACCGCTGGCTCAACGCTATCAACCGTCGTACCTACTTAGCTCGCGGCGGCCTGGGCCTAGGTTCGGTGGCGCTCTCCAGCTTGTTCAGCCGAAGCTTCGCCCTGGCGGATGCCACATCATCGCCGTCGAAAACGAGCGGCTATCGCGGTTTGCCGAACCTGCCTCACTTTGCGCCGAAGATCAAACGGGTGATTTGGCTCTGCATGGCTGGCGGGCCATCACACTTGGAGACGTTCGATTACAAGCCGAAGCTGGCGGAAATACACATGCACGGCGATCGGAAAGCTGTCGATGTCGATGGTGATCTTCCGCGCGGCGTGATCGCCCCCTTCGGCGCGGAGATGCCGTTCGCAGGAATCGGCCAGCGCGGCACGCAGGGCCTGCCGGTTCCGGGAATCGTGCGCCAGAATGTCGATCCATCGCGATTGCGTCGGCTGGCTGGCCAGCCGTTCGTCCAGCGGCTGCTCGCCCGGCCGGTCCCACGCCGCCAGCTTCATCGCCGGATCATGCGCCAGACGGTCGGCGTCGTCCTGTGCCGAATACCCGGTGGCCAGGGCGTAGATCCGCTCGCGGATCAACTCGACCAGTTTATAACCCCGGCTTATTCACACCAAATTCGCAAAAATGTTGAAACCTTTCGTGATCTCCGGGGGTTCATAGAGTATTCGCGTCGGAACAGGAACCACCATGAGGTCACGCAATGGGTGAAGCGCAGGGACGATTATTCGAACCAACTTTCAACCGGTCGGTCAAGGTCGTGGCGACCGACGATCGGATCACGTCGGACGCGGGGATGTTGTTGTTGCGGGAGGCCGATCATCGGCTGGGGGTCACGGAGGCGCTGGCCGGGGAACTGCACGATCCCCGCCGGCAAGAGTTGATCCGTTATAAACTGGTCGAGTTGAAGCGACTTCCGCGATCTCAATCGGTGAAGTGCCAGTCTATCGACCCGCCGCTGACTTCGAACCGCTGATCGTCCAATTTCACTCGGTAAGTGGTATCGCTGTCTTCGGGTTTCAACGATATCTGGAAGCTGTTCTCGATTCGAGCCCAATCCGTCATTGCCTTTCGTCCGTTGACTTGGAACATCGTCAGAAAGTGCTGCCGTTGGATCTTCGCGGTCGTCGAAGCCTTGAGGTGCCACTCGCTCAAATCAAGATTGGACCAACTTGCCGGTGGCGGTTCATACTCATCGGTCTGCGTAATCCGGAGACCGACGGGGTGAAGAAACTGAAAATCCACTTGACCATGTGGTGCCTTGAACGAGCCGCAATCAGGCGGACTCAGCGCGAACATACCAGGCGCATGCAGCAGGAATTGGAACGTCGCAGGTTCCTTGGCTTCAAGCACGTCGTGAATCAGGAATATGTTCGGCTTGATAAAGACGATCCTTCGTGCCCAACGATTGAGCGCGGGGTAAGCGTCGCCTGCCTCGCCGGCCACGACGTCGACGGCGTCCGAGGTTCGGAAATGGGTTATCCGTCCAACAGCTGCATTACGGTTCGATGTAAAGCTCTCGCCATTGACGAGAATGACGTTCTGCGATTGCGCCCGCCACATCCACTTGGGCAGCCGGCCGGAAAAGAACTACCCGGTATTTGGTTGAATGATGACGCTCCATTTAGGCAGAGCGGAAGAGCGGGTCAAGCGTGCGGCGATGGGGCGGAAGGCTGCCTTGGTAAGCCGAACGCCGG
>JADZDJ010000007.1 GCA_020851115.1 Pirellulales bacterium | reverse complement strand
CTTTTGACGAATTCGTGAGGGCCCAACTTAAAGATAGCTCGCAAAACCCGGTTGGTTCCGGAACGACCGGAATGCAGATTTCCCTGGGGAAACCGCGTCGGGTGGCATGGTCTCTGAGGGACACCGAAGTGGCCATGATTTGCGAATCCAGACATGCCCACTTCGCCCATGATCCTGGATTGTAGGCTCAGAGAGCATGCCACCCCGGGGTCAACACTTGTCTGGACAACTATTGTCGGCACCACGATAATGCCGTTATGCCCGCCCCGCGAACCAGCCCCACCCGACGAGCCGCCAATTTCGATTCACTCGAACAAGAAGCTTTCCTCAACGTCTGGCGGACATACGATCGCCTCCGTGCGCTCGAAGACGAACTGTTTGGCGATTTCGGTCTGACCCCGCAGCAGTACAACATCCTGCGGCTGTTACAGACACGACATCCCGACGGTTACCAAACCCTGCAACTTGCGGCGCGCTTGGTTTCACGCGCGCCCGACATCACCCGCATGCTCGATAAGCTTGTCGAGCACGGTTGGGTCGACCGTCACAGGCACGCCGCGAACCGTCGGGTCGTGGAAGTGCGCTTGACCGAATCGGGTTTGGAACTCTTGCAACAGATTTCAGACCAACTGCACGAGTGCCATGCACGCCAGTTGGGTCATCTGTCGGCCGCCGATCTCAAGCAGCTTTGCAGTCTGCTGCGTGCCGCTCGTGCCCCTCACGAAGCTGAGGACAGCCCCTGGAAATGATTTTTTTATATAAAGTTTTGCTTTTCCTAGCCGAGGGCGGTAGCCCACGGTCGTTGAGAAGGAATGATCGCAAAGAGGACCATAAGCAATGGCGAAACAATTTTCATCAAATCCCGACGTGATCGTCATCGGCGGTGGCCCCGCGGGTTCGACGGTTTCCACTTTGATCGCCCAGCAGGGCTACAGCGTGGAATTGTTCGAACGCGAGCACTTCCCCCGCTATCACATTGGCGAATCGCTCATTCCCGAGACCTATTGGGTACTCGAACGACTGAACATGCTGCCCAAGCTGCAGGCCAGCCATTTCGTCAAAAAATACAGCGTGCAATTCGTGAATGCTTCCGGCAAGCAATCCGCGCCATTTTACTTTTGGGACAACAAACCCCATGAGTGCTCGCAGACCTGGCAAGTCGCTCGCAGCGAATTCGATTCCATGATGCTCGACAACGCCCGCGAACATGGCGTCAACGCGCACGAGGGGGTCCGCGTTCGCGACGTCCTCATGGAAGGCGACCGTGTCGTTGGCGTGACAATTCAGCAAGAAGACGGCACGACCCGCGAAGTGCGTGCCCAGGTGGTCGTCGACGCCAGCGGCCAGACTGGCCTCTTGATGAACAAGTTCAAGTTGCGAATCTGGGACCCCGTTCTCAACAAAGGAGCCATCTGGACCTATTGGAAAGGGGCCTACCGCGACACGGGAAAAAACGAAGGCGCCACCAGCGTGCTGCAACTTAACAATCGCGAGGGCTGGTTCTGGTATATCCCGTTGCACAATGACCACGTCAGCGTCGGGGTCGTCGCGCCGTTTGATTACTTGTTCGCAGGCCGGGATTCGCACGAGCAAACCTACCATGAGGAACTCGACCGTTGCGAAGCCGTCAAACGTCGCATCGAGGGAGCACAGCGCCTGGCAGGTTACGGCGCCACGCGTGACTACTCCTATCGCTGCGAAAAAGTTGCCGGCGAAGGTTGGGTCATGATCGGCGATGCGTTTGGCTTTCTCGATCCCCTCTATTCGTCGGGCGTGCTCTTGGCCTTGAAATCGGGGCAACTCGCCGCGGACACAATCGTCGCGGGGCTGGCCAGCGGCGACACCACCGCCGCGCAACTCGGCAAGTGGGGCCCGAACTTTAACCAGGGCATCGACCGCATGCGCCGGCTCGTCTGCGAATACTACAACGGCTTCAGCTTCGGCAACTTCATGCGCGAACATCCCGAGATGCGCGGCCTGGTGACCGATCTCCTGATCGGCGACCTGTTCACCGACAAGGTCGACAAGGTCTGGCCGGCCATGGAAGAGATGTACCCCGACCAGGATCGCACCCCGGCCCCCTGGAGCGCCGGCACGCCGCAGGAAGTCGCTGTCACGAAGCACAATGAGATGCACATCCCCGAAGGCGCTCAGTAGGCCGCTTGCAGCTTAGCGAAGTTAGCCCACGAACCGTGGCTGGCCTCCGCTCGCCGCTGGGAAAGCGATATTCAAAGCAGGCTTTCTCTCGAGAAAAGCATAAAAAAGCGGCGAAAGATCCTTTGTTGATCTCTCGCCGCTAGGAGGACTTCTATTCGCAGACGCTAACTAGCGATCACTAAACCATCGCGGGGTCTTTGCCGTCGACCCACGGGCCTTCCAGCTTCTGGTAATCGGGATCGACCAATTTGCTGCCACGGTCGCCGGCCTTCCAACCAGGAATGTGCCGCGCTTGGCCCCGCTCGCGGGAAATCTTCTCCCACTGATTGGCCCAATCGGCGTTGCCATCGCTGATCGTATTGGTCGCCTTGTCGAAGTGGAACACCTTGCCTTCGCGGTAGCTGCGAGCGCCCAGGTTAACGGTTACAATCGCCGCCGCGCCCAGATCAGGCGGACAGTTGACCTTGTCGGGCGTGCCGTTCATGCAGCACTCGACAAAGTTTTTCTGATGAGCCACGGTCGTATCGCCGACGCCCCCAAACTCCACTCGGTACATGGCCTTCGCGTCACGATCGTGGGTCACTTGACGCCGTTCGGCGATGAAATCAAAGCCATCAAACTCTTCGCCGTTGCCGAACACCAACTAACCAAAGTGGCCGCGAACCAATTGTTTGATCGGCGTTTCGGCGCAGCACATCGTCGCTGTGATCAAACCTTGCACGCCTTCGTCGTAGTCGGCCACCACGGTCGCCACATCGGGCACGTCACGGCCGTCATATTCCAGGAAGATGCCGCCCGAGCCTACCACGCGGCGTGGGAAGCGCAGGCCCGTCATCTTGAGCATCGACGTCGTGCGGTGCACAAACAGGTCGGTGTACATGCCAGAGCCGAACGGCCAGAACCGCCGCCATTGGGCGTAGATCGCGCGATCAAACGGCATGTCAGGCGCCAGACCTTCGTCGACACCCAGCCACGACTTCCAGTTGATCGTCTTGGGCGTCATCTCCTTTTCCAGGGGATAATAGCGCCATTGGCCAAGATCGGAGTTGCGGAAGAACTCGGTTTGGAACATCAGCACCTTGCCGATTTCGCCGTTCACCAAAAGTTCGTTCGCCTTACGCCACACCGGCAGTGCCGTCGACTGCACGCCGACCTGCATGACCTTGCCGGTGTCTTTCCAAGCCTTGACCACGTCGAACGCTTCCTCGATCGAGTGGGTCATCGGCTTTTCGCAATACACATGCTT
>JADZDJ010000006.1 GCA_020851115.1 Pirellulales bacterium | reverse complement strand
CATCGGCGTCGGTCTGAGCGTTCGTGATGGTTTGCAGGCCGTTCAAATTGATGCTGCCGCCAGTCTCGGTGACGAGCGTCAATTGGCTGTTGTTCGGGCCGGTGATGGTGGCCACGTTCGACAGGTTGATCGTGCCGGTATTGCTGGCCCGGATCGTGTGATAGTAACCCGGATCGATGCCGTCGTTGATGCTCTGCAAGCTCGACAGGTTCAGCGCACTGCCGGCGCCGTCTGCGGAAAGGATGTCCGTATACGCGTTGATTCCCGTGGCGCTGTAGCTCGTTCCACCGATCGAAACCTGGCTGCCGTTCTTGGCTGCCGCGCGGGCTGATGTGCCGAGCAGCGCGGCATTGGCCGCCACTGCGCTGAAATTGCCATTGTCCGCGTCGAGGATGCCGAAGATGCCCGCTTCGTCGAGCACATTCAGGTCGGAGTTGATTTGCGGTTTTAATGTCGCGCCAGAGTTCAAGGTTAACTTCGTGATGTCGGTCGCGCCGGCGATGTCAAATCGGACGGCTACGTTCGTGGGAATGATGACTTGGAACGTATCGGTGATGTTGTTGCTCGGCACCACGCCGCCAGACCAGTTGGCCGGAACCGACCACAATCCATCATTGGGGCCAGTGTACGTTGCGGTTTGGAGCGCGGCCGTGGTAGCGCTTGTCATCAAGGTCGCCAGTAAGAGTGCTGCGAATAACATGCTCCTGACGAAATCGCTGGCAGAGATGCTGCCAGATGCAGTAGCGCGAATTCCGCCTGCTGGGGCTAACGCGTTCATGGTGTGCCTCCAATAAGAAAAGACGGTGGGCAAAACGGCGAGAATCCCGCTCAATATAGGGAGCCCATTGTTGGCCGTCAAGAAATTTTAATTGGATTTCTAACAAAACTTTTTTTTGGAATTTCTGGCACATTTTCCGTAATATTTTCGTTTTGCATGAAACAAGCGGCCACCGACCACGCTTGAAGGGGTAGTGACGGAGCCATCGACATTTCGCCGCGGACGGAACCGCAGCCCACGCTCGATTGAACGACTGCGTGGTTTCCGTACTTGCGCTGCGAGAGGCAACGATGACCTGGAGCCGTCAGTTCGCGATTGTTGTGTTTGTGCTCATTGGATTGCTGGTTGCAGGCCATGTGATGTTGTCGCGATTGCTCGCGGCACTGCGGTGACGGCATCTGCCGCGCGCGATTGAGAATTCGATCAATCATTTTCACTTGGACCTACAGACGGCCGAACAACACCGCTTCGTGCATTGCACCGATTGTGGTTAAGCAACTTGCGCGCCATTCTCATGGTTACCCCGCCGGCGAGAGTAGTCTACCGCCGTCGCGCTTTCCGCCGCCTGGGTTGCCGCGTTTGCCGCTGCCGATCTACATCTAGTTTTTTCGTCAATTCTCCTCTGCGATGGCCGATCTTGGCCGACGCCGTATGATTGTGTGAGGGCAATGGGCAGTGCGAGCGTCCAGCAATGGCTGCCATCCATTTCCCAGTCAATCAAATTCCACCTTTCGTTCATTCGCTCTGATGACTGAACAAGAACCACTTTTATTACGGATGAACAAGGAACTGGCCCAGCAGCGCAAGTCGTTGGCCCCAAACGCTGCCGGTGCCTTCAACGCATTCAGCCGAAGTGTCTTTGCCGACGGAACATTACCTTAGAACAAAGGGGAGTGAATCATGCCAAACAACAAGTACTTGATCGTTGGTGGCGGGATGACAGCGGCGGCGGCGGTTGACGGCATCCGTGAGGTCGATCCTGGCGGCTCGATTGGCCTGCTCTGTGCCGAAACGCACCCGCCTTATGACCGCCCTCCATTGTCCAAGAAGCTTTGGACGGGCAAACCCTTCGAGAGTATTTGGCGTCAGGTCGACCGTCAGGGATTGGCGCTCTACCTGGGGCGGACGGCCCGACAATTGGATTCGGAGAAAAAGTGCGTTACCGACGACGAGGGGACTACCTACGGCTACGATAAGCTGCTCTTGGCCACGGGCGGCACACCGAGACGACTTCCTTTCGGCGGCAAACAGATCATCTACTTCCGCACCGTGGACGATTACCAGCGACTTCGCGCTTTGTCGCAGGCCGAAGAGCACTTTGCGGTGATTGGCGGCGGTTTCATCGGCTCTGAGGTTGCAGCGGCCCTGGCGATGAACGGCAAGAAAGTCGTCATGGTTTTCCCCGAAGCGGGGATCGGTTCCCGCATTTTTCCGCTCGACCTGGCCACGAACCTCAATGAATACTACCGGCAGCAGGGAGTCGAAGTTCTGCCAGGACAGTTGGTACATGATCTGGACACGCACGGCGGTCGGCCGGTGCTGAAAGTTCGCAGTGCCGTTGACCAGACCGAGCGCGAGATCGAAGCGAACGGCGTGGTGGCGGGAATCGGCATTTTACCGAATGTTGAACTGGCCCAAGCGGCAGGTCTGGAAGTGGAGAATGGGATTCGGGTGGACGCCTCACTGCGAACCAGTCACCCGAATATTTATGCCGCCGGAGACGTGGCCAACTTCTACAACCTGTCCCTGGACAAACGGCTCCGTGTGGAGCACGAAGACAATGCCAACACGATGGGCCGGCTGGCGGGACAATCGATGGCCGGTCGAGCCGTCGCTTACGATTACCTGCCGTCATTCTATTCGGACCTGTTCGAATTGGGCTTCGAGGCTGTCGGTGAAGTAGACTCTCGGCTGGAGACGTTTGCCGATTGGAAGCAGCCGTACCGAGAGGGAGTCGTTTACTACCTGCGAGACGGCCGGGTGCGGGGAGTGCTGTTGTGGAACGTCTGGGAGCAAGTAGACGCCGCCCGCAAGCTGATCGCCGAGCCGGGGCCGTTCGGCCCCGAAAAGCTCAAAGGGCGATTGCCTGGCTGATGATCGCGAGATAAATGTATGTAAACAGACGAGCCGGGATGCGCCGGAGAAACTATTTAGCGGAGTACATCATGGTCATTGCGCCGTCGGAAATGTTGCTGCGGATGGCGGTAGGGATCATCGCGGGAGGCGCGATAGGTTACGAGCGAGAACGCAGCGGCCATGTTGCGGGATTGCGGACCCATTTGCTCGTGGGATTGGCCTCGACGTTGTTCATGCTCGTCTCTACCCAGTTCTATTACTTCCAGCTTTATGAGAAAACCGACCTGATCGCCACCGATCCGTCGCGCATCGCGGCCAGCGTTGTCACCGGTATCGGTTTCTTGGGAACGGGAGCAATCTTGCGAACCGGGCTGAGTATCCAAGGGTTGACGACTGCGGCCAGCCTGTGGCTGGTGGGGGCGTTGGGATTGGCCGCAGGTGGCGGAATGTATTTGGAAACAGCCGCCGCGACTATCGTGTCACTGATCGTCTTGATCGTTTTACGCCGCGTCGAGAATAATCACGGCTCCCCACTGTTGCGGCGAGCCGAATTGAAACTTGACAACCCCACGGTCCGTGACCAGATCATCGGCGAACTGCAAGCGATTGGAGTTTCCGTCGTGGAAGTGGAATATCAGCGCGACTTCAAGACCAACGAAAGCGGCCTGCTCTTGGATCTCCACTTGTCGGATGAAAATGCACTGACGACGATCTTGACCTGCATGGAGGCGATTCCCGACGTGCGCAGTTTGAAGATTCAGCGTCCGATTCGCTGAATCCGCCGAATGCGTAAACACGCCATCCAATTCTGTTCGTGTCGGAAGGTTCCGTGGAATTGGACGCCGAGGTATGTACGCTTTCGTCAAGGCAAGCCGCGAAACACCTGCTGATAAAGTTGATTCTTTTTCGAAGTCATCGGCCCCGACGATTTGTCGTCCCGCAGCGTCTGGAACAGCATGTTGTATTTTGCATCCAAGTCGTCGGCATAGTGAACGACGAGCGCCTCGGGCGTCATAGGCACTTTCGGCGCACCCCATTCTGGCTTGCCTTGGTGGGAGATTATGATGTGCTCCAACCGCAGTAGCATTTCCGGGGAAATGTTGCGACTGGCTGCCGCCTCGCGAACAATGTCGCGCCCTTGCAGCATGTGGCCGATTAGATTTCCTTCGGCGGTATAGATTGCGCCGGTCGGTTGCTGCTCGTACTCACGCAGCTTGCCGACGTCGTGCAAAATCGCCCCGGCTACTGCGACTCCTCGATCCAGCCGCGGCTGCATGTCTGGGTAATACTCGTCATACTTGTCGGCCAGATACAGAACGCTGCGTGTCACGCTGAGCGTATGTTCGAGCCAACCGGCAACGTATGCATGATGGTTGCGCGTTGCGGCCGGCAGCGTCAGCAGAGCCACGCGATGGTTTTGCAAGATATCGACGACCAAGCCTCGTAGCGACTCATCTTCGATCCGCTCTTTGGCAATGCCGGCCAGCTCCTCGAACATTTTGGCCGGATCGAATCGCGACCGCGGCTGGAGCATGAGTGGATCGAACCCGTCGGCAGCATCCGCTGCCGTCACCAGGCGGATTTTCTCGATTTCAAGTTGCGGTCCAAAATTTGTCTCGCGATAGACTGCCCGCAGCTTATAAAACGCGCCGACCGTCCAAGCCGATCGGCACTCCGCCGCCCAGGCCGAATCGTGCCATAGCGGCGTGCTTATCTCTCGACCGGCATCGCGAAACACCACTTTGAAATAGGGCTTTCCTTCACGCGTGGTGAGTTCCTCCTTCGCCGATAAGAGGGCAAAAAAATCTCCCTCTTGCCCAGGGGCAAGCTCGCACAACGTTTGATTGGAAAATAGTGAAGCAGCCATCGTGCCGAGTATTATCGATTCAGCCGCGCGCGAAAGCTAGTCCGTAATTGATACAGCCGCGAAAGAATATGGCTGTCCGATTTATCGTCAATCTTTTTATCGTCAATCTTTTTTGCAAAGCAACTTATTGGAGCTACACAGACCGAGTAAAGCGGTTGAGCGAACGAATGGGGAGGTAACATCAATTCGATTGTGGCTCATTCCGGACGATGGCGACTTTGAACAATCTCGGCAAGCGTCTCCATAAGTAATTCGCCGCTGAATTATTCTCGCCACAAACCCCTGGCCGCCGTATAGAATGCAGCAGGAGTTGCAACCGGAATGGTAGCGCAAGAACGCATTTTGGCGCATCGCTTGCTACTCGCAGTCCCCCTTTACCCTATTTCCTGAGTTCTGGATAATGCAGGAGTTACGTCAGTTCACAAGAAACAGCAACATCGTCACCCAGAGATTCCTGGCTCATGGCTCATACTGATATTCGCAGCACAAAGTCTCGTTCCAACACGGCCTGCAACGGCACAACCAACGGCGATCATTCGGCCGACGACGTAGCACAAAGCGAGGGGGAAGCCTACGCTGCCAACCAAACGATCGACGAAACGGAGGGTTTCGTCGTTCCTGAAGGGACTGAGTCGGAAGTTGCCCAGCCGGAGCTAACCGGCGAATTGGCTACCACATATTCCGTCGAAGACGCTGATCCTGAGGAGACCGAGGAATGGCTCGAATCGCTCCGGTACGTGGTCCAAAGCAAAGGCCCCGAACGAGCGACATTCCTACTGGCCAAACTCAACGAAACGGCCCATCAAGCGGGTGTGCAGTTGCCGTTCAGCGCCACAACCCCCTATATCAATACCATCGCTGTCGACCGGCAGCCACCATATCCCGGAAACCGCGAGATCGAGCGCCGCATTAAGAGCATTATCCGCTGGAATGCCATGGCGATGGTCACGCGGGCCAATCGCGAAAGCCATGGCATTGGTGGGCATATTTCTACTTTCGCCTCCGCCGCTACGCTCTATGAAGTGGCGTTTAATCATTTCCTTCGCGGCCGCGGCAACGATTTCAGCGGCGACCAGGTTTATATTCAGGGCCACGCATCGCCGGGAATCTATGCCCGTGCGTTTTTAGAGGGCCGGCTCAGCGAGGAACAACTCAACAATTTCCGTGAAGAGTTGCAACCGGGTGGCGGATTGTCGAGCTATCCGCATCCGTGGCTGATGCCCGATTTTTGGGAATACCCGACCGTTTCCATGGGACTTGGCCCGCTGATGGCGATCTATCAAGCCCGCTTCAACAAGTACCTCGAAGACCGCGGCATCAAAGATACCAGCCGGCAAAAGGTCTGGTGTTTTATCGGCGACGGCGAGACGGACGAACCGGAAACACTCGGCGCAATCACACTAGCCGCGCGCGAAAACCTCGATAACCTCATCTTCGTCGTCAACTGCAATTTGCAGCGCCTCGATGGGCCCGTGCGTGGCAACGGTAAGATTATCCAAGAACTTGAAGCAATTTTCCGCGGCGCAGGCTGGAACGTGATCAAAGTGATTTGGGGCGAAGACTGGGATTCGCTTCTCGAAAAAGATGAGACCGGACTGCTTGTAAAGCGGATGGGAGAAATTGTTGACGGTGAATATCAAAAGTACGTCGTCGCCCCGGGCAGCTACATCCGCGAGAAATTTTTTGGCAAGTATCCCGAACTGCTCGAATTGGTCGATCATCTTTCCGATGAAAAGCTCAGCAAACTCAAGCGTGGCGGACACGATCCGGAAAAGGTCTATGCCGCGTATAAAGCAGCCGTTGACTCGGTCGGCAAACCAACGGTGATTCTCGCCAAGACCATCAAAGGTTACGGCCTGGGCGAATCGGGCGAAGGCCGCAACATCACGCATCAGGTGAAGCAAGTCAACGAGCGCGAGCTGCGGGAATTCCGCTCTCGCTTCGGCATTCCAATCTCGGACGATGACGTGGCCAAAGCCCCGTTCTATAAACCGGCCGACGACACACCGGAAATGAAATATCTGCGCGAGCGACGCGAATCATTGGGCGGATTTATCCCCAGCCGGACGAGTCATGCGCCTACGCTCGAAATTCCATCGTTGGAGGAATACCGCGGCTTCATCGAGAAAAGCGTCGGACGCGAAGTTTCGACGACCACTGGTGTCGTCACACTGATGTCTTCTCTGCTCAAAGACAAAAAAATCGGCAAGTATATCGTGCCGATCGTGCCGGACGAATCTCGCACCTTCGGGATGGATGCACTGTTTCGACAATGCGGCATCTATGCGCATACCGGCCAGCTTTATGAGCCGGTCGATTCCGATCAGGTGCTTTACTATCACGAGGCCGTCGATGGCCAAATCTTGGAAGAAGGCATTACCGAGGCCGGTTCGATGTCATCGTTTATTGCCGCGGGCACGGCCTATTCCGCCCACGGCGTACCGATGATTCCGATGTTCATTTACTACTCGATGTTTGGCTTCCAGCGGATCGGCGATTTGATTTGGGCTGCCAGCGATGCCCGCTGCCGCGGTTTTATGCTGGGTGGAACCGCCGGCCGTACGACGCTCAACGGTGAAGGCCTGCAACATCAAGACGGCCACAGTCACTTGATCGCGTCGGCTTTTCCCACCGTGCGAGCGTATGACCCGGCTTTCGTCTATGAATCGACCGTGATCATTCTCGATGGCATGAAGCGGATGTACGAAAAAGGCGAAGACGCCATTTATTACATTACCGTTCACAACGAAAACTACGAAATGCCTCCAATGCCAGCCGGCATCGAGGAAGGCATCATCCGTGGCATTTACAAACTGTCAAACGTCGAGACAAAAAGCGGCAAACACGTGCAGCTTTTTGGCAGCGGGCCGATTTTGCGCTGCGTGCAAGTAGCTCAGCAAATCCTCGCCGAAAAATTTGACGTCGGCAGCACGCTATGGAGCGTGACCAGCTACAAGGCGCTCCGCAAAGATGCGCACGCCGCCCGGCGCTGGAACATGCTGCACCCCGACGAGCAGCCTAGGCAAAGCTACTTCGAGCAACAACTTGCCGGTTCCAAAGGCCCCGTCATCGCCGCTTCTGACCATGTCCGTGCGGTCCCCGAGCAAATCGCACCTTGGACCCCTGGCGGCCTATTCGCGCTGGGAACCGATGGCTTCGGGCGTAGCGAAACGCGCGCGGTCTTGCGACGGCACTTTGAAGTCGATGCCGAATGCATTACAGTGGCTGCGCTGTATCGGCTGGCCGAAACGGGAGGGCTAGATCCCAAGTTGGTCGCAAAGGCAATTCACGACTTGAAGATCGACCCTAAAAAAGTTGATCCGCTATTTGCCTAGCGCGGCAATGTATTTCCGTATTTCCGAATCGCGCCCGGATCGGAAGCGGGCGACCCAACTGCTCCGCTTCAAAGGCGACCCGTTGGCTGCCATGAGGAAAATTCGCTGCTTAAAAGGGTAACCTGGAACGACGGATGTGAGCAGCTTGGACTATCTGCCGGCGGCATCGCTCGAACTGCTGCGACTGCGCGCCGAGTTGCTATCGAAGTTGCGATCGTTCTTTGCCGAGCGTAGATTTTTGGAAGTCGAGACGCCGATTCTTTCCGCCGATGTCGTGGTTGATCGACATCTTGAGCCGTTAAGTGCAATGCTGGCTGACATTCCACGGCGACCCGAAGGCGGACGACGGCTGTGGCTGCAAACGTCGCCGGAATTCGGAATGAAACGGTTACTCGCGGCAGGCGCAACGGAGATTTATCAAGTAACGCGTGCCTTTCGCGGCGGTGAAATCGGCCCTCTGCACAACCCAGAATTTACGATGGTCGAGTGGTACCGAGTCGGCGACGACATGTCGGCAGGTATGAAGCTATTGTCCGATCTATGCGAGTCGCTTTTGCATTGTGGTCCCGCGGAAAGGTTGAGTTATGCCACTGCATTTGAGCGCCATGTCGGCGTGAACCCGCATTTAGCAACGACCAACGAGTTGGCGGCGGCGGCGGAACGATTGCGCGCGGATGTCCCCAGTGGCTTAAACGACGACCGCGATGGCTGGCTGAACGCTTTGCTGGCGACGTGTGTCGAACCGCATCTCGGCCGGCGACAGCCAACGATCTTGTTTGGTTACCCTGCATCTCAAGCGGCGCTGGCGATCGTTCGCAACGACAATCCACCGGTGGCGGAGCGGTTTGAACTGTATGTCAGTGGCATCGAATTAGCAAACGGCTATCATGAATTGCTCGATGCTACCGAATTGCGACGACGCAATGCGGCGAATAATGCGGCGCGGATCGCGGAGGAAAAACCACCGTTGCCGGAATACAGCCGGTTGCTAGCGGCAATGGAGGCGGGGTTGCCGCCTTGTTGCGGCGTGGCACTCGGGTTCGATCGCCTAGTAATGTTGGCCGCTGGAGCAGCAACAATTTCTGAGGTGATGGCATTCCCGATTGATCGCGCTTAGCAGCCAATTGGCTCAACGCAACGGCGATCCCAATTTGGGTAGGCACCGATAGGACAGCGTTACCACTAGTATGAGGGAATGTTGGGTTACCATTGGTTGACCAGATCACCCGCACAATACTTGCCTTATGCAATGCGACGTAATTACCACTTTTCTTGAATCGCATTCAACCCAGGAGTTACGGCCGAAGCGATTGCCCGCTGCTACAATCGATGTAGCGATTGTGCAAGTGCCAAAGCCGTTTCCGGAGTTGAACCGTTTCTTCTATGCGGCCGTGGGAGGGCAATGGGTTTGGTATAGCCGCTTGTCTTGGACGTATGCCCAGTGGATGGAATATCTCGACCGTCCACAGTTGGAAACGTGGATGATCTCCTCTGGCGGCCTACCTGCAGGATACGTTGAGCTAGAAAAGCAAGCTGATGACTCGGTCCAAATTGCCTATGTCGGCATCGTGGCTCAATTGACCGGCCGCGGCATCGGGGGACATTTGCTCACGTTTGCCATCGATCGCTGTTGGCAATGGGGGGCTAATCGAGTGTGGGTTCACACCTGCAACCTCGATGATCCTCGCGCATTGCCGAATTATCAAGCACGGGGATTAAAAATCTATAAAGTCGAGACAAAGCCGGAGGAGTTGCCCGACGCGCCACTTGGCCCTTGGTGAGCAAGTATGCAAGAAAGGGAAAAATGGAGTTGAGTGAAGTGCCAATTCTCATCGTCTCCTACTCTCTCCAGCTCCTAATCCTCTGGCACTCCCGGCAGCACCGTCAACTCCCCTGCGCAGGAGTCTCGCGGCTCGTGCAGGCCGAAGGATACCACGCCGCCAGCGACGATCAAGATGGCACCGCCCAGGAACACGACCTCAAAACTCGTCGCGTCGATCAGCCAGCCCACCAGTGGTGACAACACAAACGGCAATCCCAACGAGAGGCCGAGTGCTGCCAGATAGCGAGGATGATCGGCTGGACCACAGATTTCTAGGGTGTAGTTCGACAGCGTTTTCATCGTGAGCGGCGTCAGCCCCAGCGGTAGAAACACCAGCCAGTACCAAGATTTACCAAACGTTGGTTCGGCGTTGCCCAGAAGCGCGGCCAATACTGGGGTCGTTGCCGTCGCCAGCAGCAATCCGCTGAGCACCAAGCGATTGCCACGGCGGTCGGCCAGTGGCCCGGCCAGAATGCTGAACGCGCCGGCGCCGGCATTTTGCACGATCACCCATAGCATAAGATTTTCACGAGTCAAGCCAAGGCGAATGCGCCCCAGCGCTTGATAGTGTGGAAACAAGATCAGCACGACACCGAACAAAACAGCGACTCCCGCTAGCCGCCGAAAGTTGGCATCTTCGCGAAATATCTGCCATGCGCCGCGAAAATGTCCTGCCATATGCACTACCGACAAATTGTATTGGTCGTGCGGTTCGTCGAACAACGGCGCACAAAGGGCTGCCAATACAAATAACACTCCGGTGAAGCTGAAAATGTACCCAAACCCTCCGTGTGGCAATTCGAGCCAACGTCCCATCAGCCACCACGCAAACGCGATTGCCAGTGCAGCGCCGACCGCCGTTGAAATTAGCATCGCTCGCCCTCGTCGAGTGACACTAACGAGTTTGCCTTGCAGTGTTCCCAACGCCAGCATATTCAGACCATTGACCGACGAAAAAATTCCGTAGAGCACCAAGAACAACGTAGCCATCCAAGGAGTTTGGTGGTCTCCGACGACACCCCAGGCGAATCCCAAGGCCAGAAAGCACGCTGCCATCACCATGGTGGTTGAGAACAACGCCCATTTTTTTCGCGACTTTGTGCTGAGCCTTCGAGAATAGAATACCGGCGGTACGCTCTGGCCAAAGCGATTAATGACCGGCAGGCAACCGCGCAGCCATCCAGAGTTGTCCGAGATCACATCGAGCACCGCCGGAATAATGATGCTCTCAGTTTTGAAAATCCAGCCAATTCGCAAGACAATCTGATAAGACTCCAACACCAACGTGTTCCATGGCTCGCGCGCGGAAACCTGCCGCAAAAGCTCGGTTTCGTCAGCGACCGTCGCGTCGGCGGGCAAGGGCAAGGCCAAGGTAAAATAGGGGGAAGGGATTGTGAGAAGAATGGCAGAGTTAAATTGTGCATCTACTACATCCTACATTCCTGAACAACGGACGATCCGTCATGGAGGATGCGAAATGCGAACCCACCGCCAGCTTGATTGGTCGTGTCGGTCGATGGTGAAGTCTATCGCAGGTTGCCCACATGTACTACACCCGCTTGGATTGTCGAGAATTTCAACGCGAATGGTGTGGATATGCGTGCGATAAACCGACCACAACCGAATATATCCTCGTCGTTGCGGCCCGCGAAAATCCGCACAAACCGCGCGATATCGACGGCAATCCTGAGCGTTGGCGGCCAGCACGCGAGATTTGAGAGATTCGTTCTGCTTCCCAGGTCAAATTCGTCGCCAGAACCGGCTATAATCTATTGGAGGCGTCAGAGGATCGGAATTGAGGCATCGAGGAAGCAAACCGCATGGCAACGGGAATAGCCCCATCCGAAGCGGAACCATTGACACCGGGTTCGCGATCGAAAACGACAAAAGCCGTCGATTTCGATAAGCTCATCGAAAAGCAGCTTCGCAAAACGCGCGGCCAAGTAAAAATTGTCGAAATCTCCGCTGGGCTGATGGCGCTCGGTTTGGCGGCTGTAGCATTCTTTCTCATTGCAGCGGTGCTGGATCATTGGATTATCCCTCATGGTCTAGGCACGTGGGGCCGCCTGCTGTTTTGCCTTGTTTTTGTCGGCGGCACAAGCTATTGGCTGGCAGCCACGGTTCTGCCGGCGCTGTTTGGCCGGGTGAATCCCATTTATGCGGCCCAAGCGATCGAACACAGCAAGCCTTCCCTGAAAAACAGCCTCATCAATTTTCTGCTGCTTCGACCGCGGCGCGAACGGCTTTCGCCATACGTGTTTCGGGCGCTTGAAGAGCAGGCGGCAACGGGCATCTCCAACTTACCCGCGGAAACGGCCGTCGATCGGACGCGGCTGATTCATTCTGGCTATGCGCTAATCGCGCTGGTTGCCGTGTTTGCACTGTACTTCATTGTTTCGCCAAAAAACCCATTTACATCGGCAGCGAGAGTGATTCTGCCCTGGGCCGATTTGCAGGCACCTTCTCGCGTGACGATTCGAGACATTCAGCCGGGCAGCACATCCGCTTTTTGCGGCCAACCGGTTAAGATATCGGCCGAACTCGACGGACTTTCGAGCGATGACGAAGTGTCGCTGATCTATTCGACTGCCGATCGGCAAGTGGTCGAACGCGCCGTAAGGATGCACCTGCCCACCGGCGGTTACCGCCACACGGCGACACTTCCCGAAGGAGAACTAGGAGTGCAGCAAGACATGGAGTATCGCATCGAAGCTGGCGATGCTCGCAGCAAGAGCTTTCGCATCGAGGCAACGGCTGCGCCGCTAATCGTCGTCGATCGCATCGACTACAAATATCCTGCCTATACCGAGATTCCCTCTTCGACGGTGAAAAACCGCGGCGACTTGAAGGCCATTGAGGGGACCGAAGTCACGATTCATGCCACGGCCAATCAATCGATCAAATCGGCCTCGATCGATTTTTCCTGCGACGGCAGGCAAGACCGCTCGCTGACGGTTTCTGGGCAGTCCGCCAAGATCACCTTGACTCTGGCGATGAACAGTGACCGCACTAAAGCGGAGTTCGACTGCTACCAGCTTCGCTTCGTCACTCCGCAGGGCGTTGAAAACCCCAAGCCGGTTCGCCACAACATTGAAGTCACTCCGGATCTAGCTCCGGAAGTACAAATCCTAGCGCCAGAACAAGAAGAAATCGAAGTACCTCTCAACGGTGCAGCGACTTTTGAAATCAAGGCCCGCGACCCAGATTTTGCCTTGGGAAGTGTGACACTCGAAGCCAGCACGGAGCACGGTAAAGTCCTCAGCCAACCGCTGCTTGCCGACGCACCGCATCGCGGACCGTTCGTCGGCAAGTACAAATTTCTGCCGCCACAGTTGAAACTAAAAGTTGGCGATGTCGTTCATTACCGAGCAATTGCAAGAGACGACAAGTCGCCGGATGCGAACGAGGTAATTTCGACCGAGAAGCGAATTCGTATCGTCGCGTCTGATACGACTGGTCGCGACCAACAGCGCCAGCCAGACAATCCGCAGCCGGATCCGGCCAGCGAAAACCGGCCAAATGATCGCGATAGCGAAGGTGCCGCGCAGCAATCCAATCCACAAAATCGCGATGCTGGAAATCGCGACCGCCAGAACAAAGCCGATTCTCAGAATCAGAAGCAACAAGACGGATCGCGCAAAGAGCAGAATCCACAATCCGGCGATCCGCAGCAATCTGGCGACGAGAATCGCAGCCGCGATGAGCTTAACAATCCGCAGCGCGATGGCGATTTTCCCAGTAATCCTACCCAGCCACCGTCCCAAGACAAGCAACAACCGGATAACGCTGCCAAGAACGCCAATCAACAGCCCGATAAAGCCAACGGTGTCCCGCCGAACAAGAACCAATCGCGCACGATCCCCAACGACAATCAAGGTTCCAATCCGAAACAGCCGAATCAGAACAACAAGGGCGATCAAGACAAGCACGACCAAAAACGCCCCATGAATCAGCCGCCCGACAAGCAAAACCAGCAACATCAAGACGATGGACAGCAAGGCGACAACCAGCAGCAAAAATCGGATCAGAACAATCAGAAACAGAACGGACAGCAAAAAAGTGATCCGCAACCAAAAAACCAAGATACAGCCGACGGCAAAGATCCAAAACAACAACCGAGCGCCGACGGGAAGCAAGGCGACAAGCAAAATGCCAGCGACAATCCTCAGCAAGGCAAGCAAGCAGGTGACAAGCAATCCGGCAATTAAAACCAAGGAGGTGACAACAAACAGACCGGCCAATCCGATCGCAACCAGTCCAATGGTAAGCGCGGCGATCAAGGCACAAACAACCAGCGGCCGCAGGCCGGTCAGTCCAGCGGCACCCGTCAGGATCAGTTTGCGAAAAACGACCAACACCAGCCCAACACTGGGAATCAGCAGGGGCAGCAACAAGGCCCATCGAGTAGTCAGCAACCGGACAATTCTCCAGTTCGCGCCGATGGCGCCGACGACGGCAAGGGCATCGAGCGAATCTTGAAAAACCGCAACCAGCAGCAGAATTCCAAATCAAATCCCGAAAACCAGCAATCGGCCGATCGTGAACAGTCCGGCGACCCGTCACAGCAGCGCGATCAAGGAAAGCAGTCTGCTGCAGGGCAAAACCCCCATGGCCAAGAGCGCGATCAGCAGAGCGAACAGAATCCACAATCGAGTCAAAATCAAAATTCAGACACACAGCGCGGTCAGGATCAGCCGCAAAATCCACAGGCTGGCGAACGCGGACAAGAACAACGCGGCCAAAAAGACCCCAGCAGCGCGCAAGCTGGCGATCAACCCAAACCGTCGGAACAAGTCGGAGACGATCATCGAGAGGGGCAACCATCCGCTGGCGACAAATCTTCCGACGCTCAAAAGCCATCCGGCAATCTGCGAAATGACAAACTGACCTCCGGTCAAAATTCACACGACGATCAACAGCAATCAACCGGTCAGCAACCTGCCCAAAATCAGCCCGATCAGACAGCGGCCGGCGACCAATTAAAGTCGGATCGGCCGCAGCCAGGGCAGCAAACACAAGATCAGCCCAAATTTGGACAAGATCAGCAGCGTCCCGACATGAATTCCCAGGCGCAACCCACGGATGAAAATCAGTCAGCTGGACAGGAGCCATCGAGCAAAAATCGACTGGACAAAAAAGGTCAGCAATCCGGCCAAGAAAAGCAACAGCAGCAACAGCAGCAACAGCAGCAACAGCAGCAACAGCAGCAACAGCAGCAACAGCAGCAACAGCAGCAATCGCAGCAATCGCAGCAATCGCAAGCGAGCCATCAGCAGCCGCAAAACAAACGAGAACAGCAACAACAGCCTGACGCCGCTTCGCAAAATAAGCAAGGCAATCTTGGTGCCGGCAAGCAAGACCAGCAAAACGGCAACCCGCCCGATCCACAGCAGCAGGCCAAATCCAACAACAAAAAGCAGCAAGACAATTCAAATTCCGGCGACAAAGGCGAAGGCGATTCCCCCAGCGTCAGCAAGCACGAATCAAATTCCAAAGGTCAACAAGACGGCAGCCAATCGGGCGACGGCGCCAAAGGCGGCGGACAGGACGGCGGCAAGCAAGGCAAAGGCTCGGCTGGCAAGAACACGGCGGCGGATGAAGGTAGCGGTCGCGCGAACGAGCCGGGCAAAGGCGAAAACTCCGATCAACTCGGTGGCGATCAGAAGTCCGACCAACCCACCGGCCAAGCCGGCGACGAGCAAGGCAGTGGCTCAACCATGCGAAACAGCAATGGCAGTGACAAATCTGGAGGCCATCAAAGCCAGCAACCGTCGAAAGGCAAACCCGATCGCGGCAATTCCGATCAATCCCAGGGGGATCCAAGAAAGCAGGACTCGCAAAATCAAAACCAACAAGGACAGCCCAATCAGAACAAAGCCCAAGATCTTCGCAAAAACACCACCTCGCCCGAGGAACAAAAGCAGCGGCGTTCGCAAGGTGCGGCCGACGGTTCCGGGGGTGACGGAGCCGCCGCAGGAAGTTCCACGCCGCCAACTCCCATCAAACCCGACGAGGCCAATTTGAACTATGCCAAGAAGGCGACCGAATTGGCGCTCGATCATTTGAAGAACTCGCTTCAAAAAGGCGGCAAAGACGCCGACAAACTCCTCGATCAACTTGGTTGGACCCGCGACGAAGCCCAGCAATTTATCGAACGCCAGGAGCGTCGCTTGCAGGACGTCAAGCGCCCCAATCCCAACGACGATCAGCGACGCGAGGCCGAAGATGCCATGCGTAGCCTTGGCCTCCGACCGCCGCGCACCGACCGCCGCGACAACGATCTCACCAGCGACAAACAGCGCGGCCTTTTCAGCGGTCGCCGCACTGCTCCCCCGGCGGAATATGCTGAGCAGTACAAGGCGTATAGCCAAGGAGTGAATCGGGCTAACAGCGGGAAGTAGCGCAATATGCTGATAAACATCGACATTAGCAAGGCCGATGTCGGCTACGAAGAAAGAACAAACCGTCTTGCGAATCGATGCAGCGGCGCACACAAGCGAGTTATTCTTGTCGGCTTGCCCCCTTGAGTCGCACAAAATAGACTGACAATGGAGGCTTTTTCGTGGCGAGAATTGTGCTGGCGATGTCGGGTGGGGTTGATAGCAGCGTGGCGGCTGGGCTACTGCGTCGCGAAGGACATCAGGTCGTCGGCGTCTTCATGCGGCATGGGATCACCGAGCCGACGGCTTGTGCGACTGCGGCGAATTCGACTTCCACTCCGGTGCAGCACGGGCAGACTTCGCTTGCCAGTGGCTCACAAGCAACAGCGACACTGCCGATTGTGCAACGGGCCGATCATAAACAAGGCTGCTGCACGGCGTCGGATGCGGAGGATGCCCGGCGGGCGGCGGATCGATTCGACATTCCGTTCTATGCGCTCGACATGACCGAGGACTTCGGTCGCATCATCGACTACTTCGTTGCCGAATACACCGCCGCACGCACGCCGAATCCTTGCGTGATGTGCAACAACTGGCTGAAGTTCGGCAAGCTGTTTGAATATGCCGACAGCGTCGGGGCGGAATTTGTGGCGACGGGGCACTACGCGAGGGTTCAGAGTTCGGGATTCGAGACTCAGGAAGGTGGAATGGCAGAGACACAGTTGCTGCGTGGCCTCGATGCGGACAAGGATCAGTCCTATGTGCTGTTTGGCGTGGCTCGAAAATATCTTTCGCGAATGAGGCTGCCAGTTGGCAATTTTCGGAAGCCTCAAATACGGGAGCTGGCGCGCGAGCTGGGACTGCGCGTCGCCGACAAGAAGGACAGTCAGGAGATTTGCTTTGTCACCAGCGGGCATCATGGGGAGTTTGTGCGCGGAAGGAGGGACAGTTCAGGGGTCAGAGTTCAGGATTCAGAGTTTCAGGCTCACCATATTGGCGGCGAGATTGTGTTGACCGATGGGACGGTTGTCGGCGAACACGACGGCATCGAATCGTTTACGATTGGTCAGCGAAAGGGTCTCGGTGTGGCAATGGGAGAGCCATACTATGTAACTCGAATTGAGGCTGAAACGCGGCGAGTTGTCATTGGTCGGCATGAAGAACTGGCCCGTCGCGGCTTGACGTTTGACCGGGCCAATTGGCTTGTCGAGGCACTGGCCGCGCCAATGCGGTGCGAAGTGCAAATCCGCTATAATAGCGCAGCCAAACCAGCGCTGCTGACTCCTTTGAGCAACGATCGTTTCCACGTGCAGTTCGATATCCCTCGCCACGGCGTTGCGCCAGGTCAAGCGGCCGTGGTCTACGATGGCGAGCGCGTGCTGGGAGGCGGCTGGATTGAATAGGGCAGTTCGCTTCTGAATAATCTTCTCGATGAACCCACTGCGCACCTTTATTGCCGTCGAAATATCACCTGAGATACGCTCGTCAGCCCACCGGCTGATTGAGCGCTTGCGCGTGTCGCAAGCCAAAGTGAAGTGGATTGAAACGGACAACCTGCATTTCACCCTCAAGTTTCTCGGCGACGTGGCCGCGGAGAAGATCAACGATGTCTGTCGTGCGGTCGATGCAGCGGCCTCTCCGATTATGCCGTTCGAGTTGATCGTCAGAGGCTGTGGAGCGTTTCCGTCGCCGTCTCGGCCGCGAACGGTTTGGCTGGGAGCCGACGAGGGAGCCGAACCAATGGAGTTGCTCGTACAAGCGATCGAGCAGCTGTTGGAGCCGCTGGGTTTCCCGCGCGAACACCGCCGATTTACGCCACACTTGACTTTGGGCCGGGTGCGCGAAGGGCCAGCGACGGGGCTGCACCAACTTACCGAATTGATCGCCAAGCACGGCGATTTTGACGTGGGGAGCATGATCGTCGATGAGGTAACCGTATTTTCCAGCACACTCAGCCGCGGCGGCTCGAAATACGAGGCGCTGGCGCGAATTGAACTGAGAGGGGAATGAGGATGAACGTTGAAAGGACGAGCCGATGGGTGTGAACTGCTAAGTCCATATTTCTCATCTTAGCATCTCTATCACGCTGTCGTTGTAACCAATTGCTCGATACACGTTATCCACAGCGGAAGCCGATAATTACCGATTCCATCTAGACATAATCTTACTATTGAGGGCGGTTAGCGCCACTCGCGCTTGCGCAGTTTGCCTGGCCTAACGACAAAAGTTTGTAAAGTACTTGGCATTGGGATGGGCTAGGAGCAATTCCGTTGAAATAGGAGCAAGTTAAAGCTTGAGCCTTACCCACAACTCGCTTTCGGCCCGATGGTTGAGTTCAACGTGGACTGGGGCATTCCGGAAAAAGTGTGGCTGCCGCCTGGCGGAGAAACAGAGTCCGACAACGACTTGCTACATGGGAGGCTCTTCGACGCATAAACATCATTCGGTTCGACGAGCCGGAGCTTCAATTCGGAACGAGTCAGCATATTGATATTCGTTTCGGCTTGATGAACTATTACCCACTCGATTTTGATTGCGACAACGCTCCCAAACGTATTCGCGTAGGGATTGCAGGCAGTACCTCCTCGATTGAGGGGCTCAAAGGCTGGCTGAACAAATGCAAAAACGAGATTCCGGCAAAGCAGAGCAGACAGCCAAACCTGTTCCCAAAGTTTCCTGGATTCAACGCTGACGTTGGTTTTCGTTCGGAATTGTTTGTTGATTCGACTCTCGAACGCCAAATCAACAGTCGAATACGACACGTCGTGCAATGCCTGCGGGAGTATGTAGTTCCGCGACGGCGGCGGAATAGGAATCAACGCCGCTGAGAATGGCCAACGGGATTGAGCGGGTGGCAGCTTTGCAGCGGGAAGACCGACAGCTAGAATCGAGGGTGATTCGTCCGGTTCTCGTGGCGTGAAATTGGCGGCGAACGGGTCGCGGGTGTAGCTCAATGGCAGAGCGCTTGGTTCCCAACCAAGATACGAGGGTTCGATTCCCTTCACCCGCTTTCTTCTGTGATCACGGCGACCAGCGCCCGTCTCTTGCGGGGCTGGGCAAGGGGTGCCAACCGAATTCGGAAAAAAACTTGCGCCGAGGCTGATTGCAGTAAGTATCTTTGATCACGGGAGTTAGCGGCAGTCGAATTGTCCGAATTGGCTGCGTCGACGCGCAACTTGTCGGCGGCCCCTTGCCAGTCGCAGTTGGGCCGCTATTTTGGCTTGAACTCACCGGATGGATTGTCGCGTGTTTCGCAGCCTTCGTGAGAACCGAAGGCCCCACCGATGCGAGCCGATGCGGCAACCGTTGGCTGATTGCGTGTCGCTCATACCAGGGCGATGATCGCCAGGCCACGGAACAGGAAGTAGCCTCGAAAGGCACTGCGTCGCTTTTTCATTTTTTCAGGCACCAGGAGGAATTGTGCCATGCTCTGTAAGATTGTTGTTGCCGCGGCCATTGCCGCATTTCTAGCCGATCCAGGAAACGAAGCCGCTGATGCCAAAATTGGCCAGTCGCCAGTGAAGCACGCGACTGCTCAACCGCAAGCGACTGCGGCAAATGCGCCGACTTCGGCCGAAGCCACCAAGCAAAGCTCGGCGGACGTCCAACACTTTGAAGAAAAACAGGCGGAAACAAAGCCGGGTGATCCGAAGCTCAAGGGATTGCACGAAATTGAAAAAAACGTCATTGAAAAAACGAACGTCGAGCGCGCTCGCTACGGACTGCCGCCGCTGATGATCGATCGCAACTTGATTCAGTCGGCTCGCACCCATGCCGCTTGGATGACGAACAATCACTCGCTGCAACATACTAGTCTCCCCGTGGCGGAAAATATTGCGATGGGCCAGCGGTCGAGCGACGAAGCGGTCAGCTCGTGGATGGGCAGTTCCGGCCATCGCGCGAACATCCTCAATAGCGGCCACCGCCGCATCGGCGTGGCGGCCTATCGGACGCCGGATGGCACGATTTTCTGGTGCCAGCAGTTTTTGCCGTAAGAAAGCCCCACTGATGGTTGTGGAGAGATTCGCGTTCGCCCAGCGATTTTCATTCGGCGCGAGAGGTTCAGCGTCGGATGCTAGCCGGGTCCGTGGCCGTAGAGATGCTGGATTGGGGTAGCATGCCCCCAGGCAATTTCGTCGACGGCCACGCCGAACACGGCAGCGATCTTTTGCCGCTCCGCGGGGCTGGGAGTCCAGCGCCGAAGCAGAATTGCTTTGACGCGCTCGGAATCGAGGCTAGCGCGCGCGACGAGTTGGTCGAAGGTGACGGACTGCGTACGACAGAGATCTTCGACGGATGTGGGCATAGCTATACCTCAAAGAATCGATTTTTCATTTTGATGCACTCGAATCCGCGTTGGCATCACCTATCAGGCAGCAGATTCGCCATTTAATACTTTGGTTCGCGCGAAGCGACTACGACGAAGTTCTCTGTTGGGTGCTGGAACCACTTCAAGGTGCGGAGATAGTCGTCGACGAAAGACACCATCGCATTCGATTGATCGACTACCAAGCAACTGGCCAACCGTTGGACTAATTTACATTCTGCTCCCGTAGAATCGAGCCAGACTGCGATCGCGGCCGCTTTCATCGAGCACCGTTGATGGCCTACGCCCCTGCGGCAGGTCATGGGCTATCCGCTCAATCGCTTCGTGCATCGCATCCAGGTCGATCTCGTGGACATCGATGGGCTGGCCGATGCCTTGGAGCATCGTCACGGTAAGGCGGCCGCCGAGGTGTTGGCGGAATTCTTCGAGGCCGTCGAAGAGGAGGGCAGAATTTTGCAGTCGCAGGCAATCGAACTTAAAGCCGAGATCGACCAGGCACTGGATGACTTGGTCGGCCTGTTCGGTTGATAGGCCAAGTGCGAGAGACGAATAGATCGTATCGACAGCCACGCCGACGGCCACCGCTTCGCCGTGGCGGACTTCAAAGTTCGTCATGGCTTCCAGCTTGTGGGCGAGCCAGTGGCCGAAATCCAGCGGTCGAGCTTCGAGCATTTCGAAAGGGTCGCTGCCACGGGTGATGTGTTGTAAATGCCACTCGGCCGAGCGGCGAATGACGCTAAGGCAAACTTCCATGTTGCGCGCGCGAATTTGTTCTGCCGAGGCGCAAATGTCGGCGAAGTATTGCGGATCTTTCAGTAGCGAAACTTTCACAGCTTCGACGAAACCGCAGCGGAAATCGCGGTCGGGGAGCGTGGCGAGCAGGGAAGCGTCGTTGATGACTGCCCAAGGCACCGCGAAGGAGCCGACCCAGTTTTTCTTCTGGAATAAATTGACGGCGTTCTTTACGCCAACGCCTGAATCGGCTTGGCCGAGCGTCGTTGTAGGCAGGCGGATTAGCCGCAAGCCGCGGTGGGCGACGGCCGCGGCAAACCCCACAGCATCAAGCACTGCCCCGCCGCCAATAACAACGACATAGCTGCGGCGGTCCAAGTCGTGAGCGTTAAACACTTTCAGCATCCGTTCCAGGATGTGAACATCATTCTTGATCTCTTCGCCGCCGGGGACAAGTTGGATGTTGCCTACGACACTGATCCGGCCGCGATTTCGCCGGCAGAGGGCATGAATCCGCTGGTGCAATTCGGGCTGTCCCTCGGCCACATTGGCATCAACCCAAAACTGTACGCGTGCGGGTTGGCCTTCCGCGGCTTCGAGCAGATCGAGCAGCACTTGCGAATCAACGCCGAGCACGTCGCGCGTTATTCGCAGTCGATGCACAAACGGCACGGCAAAGGGCACGTCTATTGATTGTCGCAATGCGCCAGGATCGGAAGCCTGCTTAGACATGAAGCCCATCGGGTGGGAGTACGGGCGGATTTCAGACTAGTTTGATTCTAACCGGTGAGACGGCAAAAACCAAATAGCGGTTAGCCTGACAGAATTGCAAGGCTCCTCGGCGCGGATTACACTGCATCCGGCTCAAACCAAGGATCAATTTGCGATGGTGATTTCGAGCAGCACTTTGGCGGCGCTTGCGAAGTTTGATACACCCACGATCAGCAACGTCGTTGAACTATTCAATGTGACGCCTCGCAATCGGGGGTATTTGGATGGCCGCGTCCGAGCGGCGTTTCCAGAATTGCCGCCGATGGTCGGCTTTGCCGCGACGGCGGCGTTTCGAAGCGATGCGCCTCCGGCCGGCGGCGATGCTTACAGCAGCATCGAAGGGCAGTTAGCGCGCTTTGCGGAGTTGCCGGGGCCGCCGATTGTCGTTTTTCAAGACCTCGATGATCCGCCGGTCGCCGCGACGTTTGGCGAAGTGATGTGCTCAACCTATCAAGCGTTCGGTTCTGTCGGGTTAATTACCTCGGGCACCGGCCGCGATCTCGAACAAGTTCGCGCCCTCAAGTTTCCCGTGTTCACCGGCGGGACGATTTGCTCTCATGCCTATTGCCACATTCTGCACGTGGGCCTGCCGGTGCATGTCGGCGGATTAACGCTGAATCAAGGCGACCTGCTGCACGGCGACTTAAACGGTGTTGTGCGGATTCCGCTGGAAATAGCGACTGAGGTGGCGGACATGGCGGCGGAGTTTGTCGCGGCGGAGAAGATCATGATCGACTATGTCCGTGGACCTGGGCCGAAGATCATCGGCGAGTTCACGAAACGGCGAAATGAATTTGCCGCGGTGGTTGCCAAACTCACCGAGCGGGTGCGCCGCAAATAGTTTGCCCTTACCGACACATTCGCCAGTCGCCCGTCGTCACTTTACTAGCGCGGACGCTCGCAATTCGGCAAGTTCTCGTTCGTATCCGCCGGAGAGAATGGGAAAGCGGCACCAGGTTTTGGGGTCGAGATTCTCATCGTCCACATGAAACGACGGTGCGTAGCGTTCGCGCTTCCACTGATTGCGGCACCAGAGGCGGAAGAAGCGTTCAACCCATATGAGCAATTGCTTCGCGGAATACTGACGAAATTCAACCTGCATCAACTGAAAGATTTCCGCCGGGCTGCGTTTATCGCGGATGGCGGCGCGCTCGATCGCGTCGAGCAAATCGTACGGCATCAGATCGTCTTCGTCCGTTTGTTTGGCAGCGCCGGGGCGCAGCTCGGCCGTCGGGGCTTGCACATTGACGGCGTGCAACGCTGGTATCGGCCCCAATTCATGCGGCCCGTCTGTTTCGAGCCAACGTAGCCAGCGGCGCAGGAAGTTTTTGTCGATGCCGGCCACGGGACTGATGCCGCCGCTGGTGTCGCCGTCCATCGTAGCGTAGCCGACGGCCGCTTCCGAGCGGTTGCTGGTCGAAGCCAACAGCGCTCCGCGGACGTTGGCCAACATCCACACCCCTGGCGACCGAGCGCGGGCTTGGATGTTTTGCAGCGCCAGATCGTCGGTGGTCCACGATAATTCGCGACCGAGCGCGTGAGAAACGATACGAATATATTCTTGCACCAGAGAATCGACGTCGAACTCCATAAACTCCGCGCCGATGGCTTCGACCACTCCGCGGGCGGCGCTACGCGTGGTATTGGAACTATTGCGGGTCGATTGATACACGCAGGCGAGCAAATGGCGGATGATTTCCCGCTCGTTGATGGCCGACTGGATCTCACCAAAATACGCGATTTTGGCCAAAAAACTCGCCAATCCCAACTCGGCAACGCCAAGCTTCACCAGCATCGCCACCAGGCAGGAAACCGCGGCCGAATCGGCCCCGCCGCTGATCGAAACGACGAATCCGCGCGAGCGGCTTTTGCGCATATAGTCGAACATCGCCAGTGAGATCGCCCTGGCAAACTCTTCCTCTTTCACATGTGGACCGCGTTCCCAGGCCGCGTGCTCGATGGATTGCGTTGCCGGCTCGCAGCCAGGAAACGAGAAAGGAACACGGATGCAATGGTCGGCTTGCTCCATCAATTCTGGCTTGAAGCTGCTGGTGCGCGAACGGCTGAGTCTGGCTGAATCGAGATCGACCCGCGCGGTGGTCAAGCCCCATTCGGCAAATGAAAACCTCGGCCCCATAGCCAGCAATTGGCCGGCCGAGGCGATCAGCGCGCCGCCATCGTAAATTGCTCGCCCCGCTTCATTGCCGAGCAAGTTCGAATAGACGTAGTGCACGCCGAATGCCCGCGAGCCTTCCAGGACGAATCGCTGCCGGACATCGAACTTGCCGAAAGCAAAGTGACTGGCGCTAGGGTTGAGGATGAGATCGACGCCGCGGAGTGAGAGTTCGCCGCCAGGACGATTGGCAACCCAAGCATCTTCGCAGATCTCGAAGCCGATCTTCACTCCGCCGCAGTCGAAGAAGATGTCGCCAAGCGGAAAATCTTGACCGTCGATGGAAACCATTGCCTGGCGATCGATCGGCCAAGGCTTAAACCACCGCGGCTCGTAGTGTAGGCCGTCGCCGGCCAAATAGCGCTTTCCCGTAAAGCCTGCGATCTTGCCATCGACCACAAGGCAGGCCGTGTTGTAAAGTCCATTGTGATACAACAGCGGCAGGCCAAGCGAAACGATCATACCCCGAGTTTCGGGCAAAATCTCGCAGAGCACACGCCAGGCCATTTGCTGGACGGCGGGCGATAGGAATGCATCTTCGCAACCATAGCCGGTGATGCAGAGTTCCGGCAGGCAGAGAACACTGACGCCGCGCTTGCGCCCAGCGCGAATGGCCGCCACAATGTTCGCGCGATTTTCGTCCCACGCCAGAGGCGTCTGATTAAGGACGGCTGCGCCGACGTGAAGGAGTTGCATAGGCGGGTGAGACGCTCGACGACCGGATCTGCACTGCTACTTTCGTCGTCGCCGATGAGCGCCATTGGTCGTCGGGCGGAATTCGAGATCGGTGACGAGAAGTAGGTCGATCATGTTTACCGTGTCGTCTGGTTGGCAAACAATTATGGTTCGTCCACTTGGCACTGCCATGACGAATTCGCGACTCAGCACTGGTATTCCTCGACCGTCAGCCAAGTGAATGACGAACGGTCGAAAGGGCACCTGTTCGTAAACAGCACGAAGTTTCTCGATGGTCATTAGTCGTTGCTCGCGCCAATTGCGCAATGGACTGCACGGATTTTCCAATTACAGTCTAGCCGCGCGTTCGACGGAATCAAGCTATTCGCCGCCAATCGTCGCAACGATGCCGTTCGCTGCGAGAAACTTTACAATCGCCTGCTGCGTCACCACGAGGCGCATCGCGATGGTTGAATCCCAACTGTTGTGCAGCGCGACGATTTTGTCTGCACCATCAAAAAGTAGGCTTCCCGAGCGGCCCATCGAAGTCCAAGCATCGCGCTTGGTGCAACCCAGGCGTTGAGTCAGACCGGATTGGGGAAAAAGTCCCGGATTTTTCGGTTGAGACATGAAGCGGTTTGAAGCCGGTCGGTTTGCCGCTGAGAGTTGTCGTGCGGGGTTGGCCGACGCAGACGATCAGCGTGCTTTCACGAGGCGGATATTTAGCGACTCTTGCAAACGGAACATCAACAGATTGGGGGATGCTGCAAATCGATAAGTTGTGCTTTTCGTCGATGACCGTGCATCAGGCGGCGAATTTGTGGCCATCGGAGAATCGGGTCGAAATCGATTCGTTCGAGCCGCGAACGACATGTGCGGCCGTCAGGATGCGACCTTTAGCGGTAATAAACACGCCGCTGCCGTTGTCGAGTTGTACATAAGCCGGCTGCACTCGGCGGATAGTGCCGCGCAGTCGCGGGTCTTTGATCTCCGTTTCGATCTACCTGCTTCGAGGGGCGCTGGATAGAATATGGGATGATGCTACTCCGATCAAAAAAGTGGTGTCGTCGAGAAATCTCCCATGACCATTTGAGCTAAAGCCTTTGTCCGATTATTCACCCTCCATTGCCCTGCGTCGAGCCAAAATATCCGCAGCCTAACTTGTTCGCTGCCTACAGACACGCGAATTTCAAATTCCGTTGCATCTCCGCGCCTAGCGGTCCAATCAGCCAATGTCCGACATCGCCAAGAAAATCGAGCAACTTCGCGACGAGATTCGCCGACACGACTACAAATACTACCTTGAGGCGGCTCCGGAGATCAGCGATCAACAATACGATCGATTAATGGATCAACTGAAAGTACTGGAGGCTAAACATCCCGAATTTCTCACTCCCGACAGTCCCACGCAGCGAGTCGGTGGCGAACCAATCTCCGGTTTCAAAACGGTCGAACACGCTCGGCCGATGATGTCGATCGACAATACCTACAACCAGGAAGACCTGTTGGCATGGCACGGCCGAGTTATTCGCGGTCTAGGCGCAAACTACGACGGCTCGATTCAGTATGTCTGCGAGCCGAAGGTGGACGGCGTGGCGATCAACTTGCGCTATGTCGATGGGCGGCTCGTGCTCGGCGCGACTCGGGGTGACGGTCGGCGCGGCGACGATGTGACGCAAAACATTGTCATGATTCGCTCGATTCCGAGAAAACTCGCTCCGATCAAGAGCCTTCAAACGCCAAAGGTTGTTGAAATTCGAGGCGAAGTTTTTCTGCCCGATGCGGAATTCGACCGCATCAACGAGTCGCGAAAGCAAGCCGGCGAAGAGCCATTCGCCAATCCACGCAACGCTGCCGCGGGAACGCTAAAACAGCTCGATCCCAACGTGGTCGCCCGCCGGCGATTGGGGTTCATCGCCCACGGCAGCGGAGAAATGAGCGATGCACCATTTTCGAGTTACAGTCAGTTGCTGACGGCGTTCAAAGCATGGCTCGTGCCGACCAATCGACTAACCAAAATATGCCATTCGATCGAAGAAGTCTGGCAATTCATCGAAAATTTCCAGACCACCCGAGCCGAGTTGCCTTACGGCACCGACGGCGTCGTCGTGAAAGTCGATCGCTACGATTGGCGAGAGCAACTTGGCTGCACCAGCAAGGCGCCAAAGTGGTGCATTGCTTACAAGTATGCTGCCGAGCAGGCCGCCACGAAGTTGATTCGCGTCGATTGGCAGGTTGGCAAGACCGGCAAACTGACGCCGCGGGCCACGATGGAGCCGGTATTTATCGCGGGCACGACGGTGCAGCACGCCACGCTGCACAACCTGGGCGAAATTCGCCGCAAGGATATTCGCCTCGGCGACACGGTCATCATCGAAAAGGCGGGCGAGATCATTCCGCAAGTCGTGCAAGTCGTCACTGAAAAGCGCGACAAGCATGTGAAGCCGATCGTGCCGCCGGAAAAGTGCCCTGAATGTAGCGGCGACGTTGAAGCGGAGTTGGATGAAGCCGGCAAAGAGACGGCTCGCTATTGCATCAACTCGGAATGTCCCGCACAATTCCGCGAGCGGCTGATTCACTTTGCAGCTCGCGGGCAGATGGATATCGAAGGAGTCGGCGAGGAGGTCGTCGATCAGTTGCTCAAGGCAGGCATGGTGTCGCAATTTGCCGATCTTTACCGGCTGGATGAAAGGAAATTGGCAAACCTCACTCATACATCGATTACCAAAGGAGGAAAGGAAGTTGAAGTTCGCCTCGGCGAAAAAAATGCAGCTCAGATTTTAGCGTCGATCGAAGATTCGAAGTCGCGCGGGCTGGCGCGCGTACTGTCGGGCTTGGGCATCATGCATATCGGTGCGACAACGGCGCGAGTGATTGCCTCGAATGTTGACAGCATCGACGATCTATTGTCGGCCGAGGAGGAAATCGTCCGCGCGACGGTTTCCGAAACAGGCGGCTCATCGAAGCTCAAATCCGCGAAGACCTCGGCCGCCACGATTCAAGCGGCGATCCATTCCATCGACGGGAAACACCGGTTCGCAGAACTCCGAAAAGACGCCAAGGGCAAGTCGGATGAAGACTTGGTGAGGCGATTCTTCGAGCCCGATGGTGACGGAATGTCCGTTTGGCAAGCTAAGTGGGGCCAGAAGAAAAAAGAGCAAATCATCGGCCACTTTGCCTCACTCGGCGAACTGCAGGCGGCAAGAGTCAACGACTTTGTCCATCTATTCGACGAAGAAGTCGTGGGCAAATCGTTGTACGATTTTCTGCACTCAAAGAAGGGCCAGCATACGATCGAGCGGCTGAAACAAGTGGGTGTCGATTTCAGGAGCCACGACCGCGCCAAGTTGTCGGGCCACGCGTCGCTTGCGGGTAAAACACTGGTAGTCACCGGCACGTTGGTGAAGTACAGCCGTGAAGTGATTGAAGCAGTCATTCGCAAGCACGGTGGCAAAGCTACATCGAGCGTCTCGAAGAATACGAGCTACGTGGTCGCGGGCGAAAGCGCCGGCAGCAAGCTTGAAAAGGCGCAACAATTGGGCGTGCCAGTCCTGACCGAGGCGGAGTTCGATCGACTCATCAGTGGCTAAGGAATTTCCACGGTCGTTGCGTGGTAGCGCAGAAAAGTGCAGTAATTTTGGCAGCTCCGTGTCGCAGTATCTGTGTGGTGAATTCGACGCGTTAGGGTATAATTTCAATGCCGTTTGCCTTCTCGATTCCACACGTCGGCAGTAAATCATGGTACGCAAGGAAGACCAAAAAGTGAACGATTCTCGACCACCAGCGCCGACCGGAAAGGTTCCTTCAGGGCCTGCCGCCGCGGCAAATGGCAAGGTTCCGGTGGCCAGCGTCGAAAAGCACTCCGCTTCGCGTGAATTGGCTAGCGCGCTGATTGCGGCTGCCGCGATCGATCCAGTAGCAATACCTGCTGCACTCGATAGCGTTGTCGATGGCAATGTCCATGCACTGGCTCGAGATCGCATCACCGACCTCATCGAACAAATCAAAGAATCAGCAGAAAAGCTGGCGGCCGACAAACCATCGCGCGGCGATTTGAAGATCCTCAGCCGCACGATGCGCGAACTGCGATATGCGTTCAAGGTCTTTTCACCCTATCGCTCGCGGCGCAAGGTGACGGTTTTTGGCTCAGCCCGCACGCGGCCGGACAAAGGTGCCTATCAGCAAGCCGTTGAGTTCGGCCGTGCGATGGCCGAGCGTGGCTGGCTGGTCGTTACCGGTGCGGCCAGCGGCATCATGGAAGCGGGGCACGTCGGCGCAGGGCGGGAAAACTCGATGGGGCTGAACATCATGCTCCCGTTCGAGCAGTCGTCGAACCCGATCATCGCCGGCGACCCGAAGCTGGTTCACATGAAGTACTTCTTCACGCGGAAGCTGATGTTCGTGAAGGAGTGTGATGCCGTTTGCCTGTTCCCTGGCGGCTTTGGAACGCTTGACGAAGGGCTGGAAGTGCTCACGCTCTTGCAAACCGGCAAGCGCGACATGGTCCCCGTCGTGTTCCTCGACGAGCCGGGCGGACAATTCTGGCAACCCTTTATGAAATTCATCGAAGATCGCTTGCTGGCGGACAAGATGATCTCGCCGGAAGACCTGTCGCTCTACAAGCTGACCGACTCGGTCGACGCGGCCGTCGAAGAAATTCTGGGCTTTTTCCGCGTCTATCACAGCATGAGGTATGTGAAGAATAATCTGGTGATTCGGTTACACGATCCAATCTCCGATCGGTTGCTCAAGGAGATCAATGAGCGGTTTGGCGACATCATCGTCGATGGCCAATTCACGCTGAGCGGGCCGCTGCGCGAAGAGCGCGACGAGCCGGCGCTCGTCGCGTTGCCGAGACTGGTGTTCCATTTCAACCGCCGCAGCCTGGGGCGCTTACGGCAATTGATCGACTGCCTCAATCGAGGCGCTTGTGGGTGCTGCGAAGCGAGCAGCAACTGAAGCGAGAGCAGTTGACGAACTCCCAGCGATGTTCCGATGCGCCTCGCGAGATCTACTTCCATTTGATTCCGAGCTGCGCGAAAATAAACGCATCCACGTCGGCTAGTTCGTTGATCCTCTCATCGAGCGGCGTACCCAGTCCGTGCCCGGTGTTTTCGCTGGTCCGCAGCAGAATTGGCGCAGGCGAGGCGCTGGCCGCCTGCAGGCGGGCGATCATCTTCCGCGATTGCATCGGATCAACGCGCGGGTCGTTGCTGCCGGTGAGCATGAGAATTGCCGGATATTTTGTGCCGTCTTTTACGCGATGGTATGGTGAATAGGCGTAGAGCGCTTTGAATTGCTCAGGATTTTTCACGGTGCCGAATTCGGGAATGTTGAAAGCGCCGTTCGGCGACAGTTCCGAGCGCAGCATGTCGTAGATACCCACGTGCGAGACGACGGCCTTCATCAGTTCGGGATGCTGCGTGAAGGTCGCCCCCATCAACAGGCCGCCGTTGCTTCCACCTTCGATCGCCAAATGTTTCGGTGATGTATAGCGATGATCGATCAAAAACTTCAGCACGGCGGCAAAATCGTCGAAGACGTTTTGCTTGTTGGTGAGATTGCCGGCCAAGTGCCAGGCTTCGCCATATTCGCTGCCGCCGCGAAGATTTGCCACGACAACGATCACTCCTTGATCGAGCAACACGCGCCGGGTTGGACTATACCGCGGGGTGAGACTGAGGCTATATCCACCGTAACCGGTTACCAGGCAAGGATTCGTGCCATCGAGCTTGGCCGCTTTCGGCATCAGGATGCTCAGCGGAACCTTCGTGCCGTCTCGGGAAGTGGCAAATTCTCGTGCGACCTGGATGCCGTCGAAGCTGACCGGTGAGGGAGTCGCCAGCACGGTTTTTTCAGTCGTTCCCGTCGTAGGTTGATAGAGATAAACCGCCGGCGGATCGACGAACGATTCATTGATGAAAAGCAACTGATCCTCGGACAAGCCCGTCATGCCGCCGACGGTCGATACGGGCAGTTGCTGCGGCATCGGCTGCAGCTTGCCATCGTGATCGAAAACGCGAATTTCCGAAGGTCCGCCGAGTTGATACTCGACATACAGCCGCGTGTCGGTCGGCACGATTGAATCGCCACCGTAGAAATTGCTGACGATCGAATCTTGTCCTTCGGGCACAATTTTCTTGGCGGCCGACAAGAACGGCGTATCGGGAGCTAGTTTCAAAATCACTCCCCGCGGCGCGTCCTTGCGGGAAATGAGAAACAGATCGCCTTTCGCCCCGAATGTGCCAGCGACAATTTGATCGAAAACCTTGCTAATTTGCTTCCATGTACCCCCCGGCGAACGCCAGAATAGTTCAAACTCGCCCCCGTCGCCGTGCTGCATCGTACACAGTACGTGTCCGGTTTTGGCGGTGGTCAGCTTGATTTCCGCAATCCGCGGAAAATCTTTGCCGAGTTCGTAGCGGTCTGCCTCCGAGGGCGTACCAAGCTGATGAAAATAAAATTGCGTGACAAAGTCGAGATCGGCTTTCGGCCGCTCTCCTGCTCGTGGATACCGCGAATAATAGAAGCCGGAGCCATCCGCCGCCCAGCTTAGGTCGCCGCCGGCCGTCCCTCCGTTGACCCGGGGCACAACCTCGTCAAAGGGTTTGCCGGTGGCAACATCAAACAAATGTACGTCGCCGCTTTCGCTGCCTCCAGTGGAGAGAGAAACTGCGACCAGCTTACCACTGGGACTGGGCACGTACCAATCGATTGCCGGGCCCCCTTTGGAATCCAATTCATTGGGATCGACAAGCACCCTAGCGTCAGAAAGGCCCTCTGGCCAATCCATGACGAGCAAAAATGGTTGTTGCTTGGGCGGCTGTTGTTTGATGGCAAACAATTTTCCGGCGACGTACTTCAATTCGCCGTAGCGAAAGGTCTTGGCCCGCATGATCTTCGCAATTTGCGCGCGAATCGTCGCGATGTCCGGAAGTGCATCGAGATACTTCCTCGCATAAGCGTTTTGCGCATCACTCCACTGGCGGACCTTATCGGATGAGGAATCCTCCAGCCAGCGGTAATTATCGGCGATCGTCACTCCGTGATGCGTGTCGGAAACCGCGCGTCGCGCCGTCGACGGAGGTGCGCCGACCGCTAATATCAAAACGGCCACCATGGTGGTTGCGATGGACATGATTGTTCTTGACTCCAATTTGAAAAAGGCCGGATGGAAAAGCGAATCAATCCACACATTTCGTGCCACATGCGGCAATCCAACTGACAGCGACAACTTCGCATCCCACCTGCATCCAGCATTGAATATTCAGCATCCTCGATTCATTGACCGACATCAAGCTGGCGACGTAAGCCTTTGCATGGCAGTCAATTGCCACTTTTTTGCTCCCTCGATTGACAGTGATCAAGTCGATGACTAAACTATCCCCCGATACGTGCGTTGGTGGTCGGCCGCGGCAGTTGCTTCGGCCGACAAACAGGGAACTCCGGTGTAAACCCGGGACGGCCCCGCCGCTGTAACCGAGCGGAAACGCACCTTGCCCATCTGATCGCCATTGCCGAAGGGTTTCGGAATTTCCGAACCGCTCGGCGAGAAGGCTGGCAAGTGTGTAGCTCGGAAGTCAGAAGACCTACCACCGCAATTTTGCTGTTTGCGCCGCGAGGGTTCGGTGCCGGCCAAGTGAGTTCGTCTACGCTGCTAGCAAGAATTGCGTCGAGATTTCTCCCGCGGCACTTCGTAGCGCATGGCTATGTTCATCTCATTGACATCTCGAACTGCCAAGGCTGGCCCCGGCCCGTCGATGTCTGCACCCTCGAAGCGTGGGAACAGACACGACCGAATGGCAGCTCGTCGATCAGCAACTTCAACCGCTCGCCTTTCATGGATCGCGCCGCCTTCACCGTGCATCATTCGCCCGTCGTCTTCCGCCTTCCGCCATTCGCCTACATTATTTGCGTTTCGTTCATCGCTGGTCCCTCATCGTTCGTCGATCGGGTTCACCTTGGTGGAGCTACTTGTGGTCGTCGCCATCATCGGCGTTCTCATCGCCCTACTGCTCCCCGCGGTACAAGCGGCCCGCGAAGCCGCACGTCGCGCCCAATGCGAAAACAACTTGAAGCAGATTGGCTTGGCGATGCAGTCCTATCACAGCACACAGGGGGCATTTCCCCGCGGCGGTTGGCCGGCGACCAGTGCAAATTTTAGCTGGACCGCTTGCCTGCTGCCGCACCTCGAAGAACAACCGCTATACGAAAGGCTCCATCGCGATGTGCCCTACACCGACGCCGCCAACCTAGCCGCTGGCCAAGCCGCGCTGGCGGTGCTGCTTTGCCCCACTGCTCCGTCGAACCAGCAACTAAAGCAGTCGGCCGATTTGCCCAGGGTTTCAAAGCAGCTTTATGCTCGCACGTGCTACGGCGCGGTGAATGGCGAGCGAGGGCTGCGCGCGCCTGGCGCGTCGAACAGTCCGGAACGGGGTGCGATGATCTTCGAAAAGAATATCTCGCTGCGCGAAATCGCCGACGGCGCTTCGCACACGATCCTGGTTGCAGAAGCTCCCGAGGGAATCCACGCCATTTGGATCAGCGTTCGCAATCTGTTCGATCAATCGAAGCCAATCAACACGCCCGCCGAGTTCGCGCCGCAATACGTATTCTACGACTATGGCCAGGAACTAAGCAGCTATCACCCTGGCGGCGCTTTTGCGATGTTTGCCGACGGTTCGGCTCGGTTTTTGCGCGATTCGATCGACGATCGTACCCTTGCTGCGCTCTGTTCGCGCGCCGGCAGCGAGACGATTTCAGAATATTGAGTTCTCGAACATACCATACCATTGAATCCCCATTCACCACTTCCTCAGGAGTTCCTCCCATGCTAATTCGTTTACCACTTGTGTGCCTGATGGCTGCCGCTTCGCTGTGCAGCGTTGCGCGGGCAACCAGCATCACCGTCGATTTCGACAATCTGCTTCCCGCTGATTCGTACGAAAACGGCAAACAAGTCGCCGGTCCATTCAATTTTCAGGAAGTCTACTTCAGTAACTATTTTGACAACACGTTTGGCGACTACTGGGAAGGATGGGCTTACTCCACCAAGACCGATACGACAACCGGCGGCTATACCAATCAATATTCTGCATTCCCCGGCAGTGGCGCAGAGTCGGCAGGTTATGGCGTCGGCTTTACCGGCGGGTTCTCGACCGCACCGGTCATCACGCTTCCCGACGGCTATCAAGCCCAGTCGATGATGGTGACCAATTCGACTTACGCGGCACTGGCCATTCGCGACGGCAACGATGGCGGCTTCGGCAGTGTGCGGCAATTTGGCGCAGGCGATTTTTTCAAGCTGGAAATCACCGGTCGCGATGGCGGCGGCGCACCGACCGGCTCGCCGATCGACGTTTACCTGGCCGACTATCGCAACGGGGCCAGCTTTCTCGCCTCGCAATGGGAGACCATCGATCTGTCGCCCCTTGGCCCCGCGAAGACGTTGCACTTTATGCTCTCGTCCACCGACAACGATCCGGTTTACGGCATGAATACGCCTGCGTATTTCGCCATCGATCAACTCGTGCTGCAATCGGTGCCGGAGCCAGCCGCCTGGCTATTAGCCATCGGCTGCATTGGCTTCTTAGCCGGCATCAAGCTCGTGAGACGCCCAGCAGGCTCTGCCTAGCCGGCATGCTCGCGAATGTCAGCTTACGCTCCAGTTGGTTCGGTTTGGCTTAGCTGTCGACTCGAAGCTGCTGGTGCATCCACAAACTCTCTCAGCCACAGTTCCATCGTGAGCAGCGCCCAGAGGACGATCACATGGTTGTGGCTTCGATTCAGATGCTCGTTGAGCAGGCGCTGTACGACCTCGGGCCGGAATAGATCGCGGCGGCGAACCGATTCCGTCGATAGCGCATCACACAGCAACTCGCGTAGCCCGCCGCGAAACCAATCGCCCATGGGCGGGTTAAAGCCCATTTTGGGGCGCTGCACGAGTTGCGGCGGCAAATAGCGAGTCAACATCCTACGTAAAGCCCGCTTATTATGCCGCAAGCTCAATGGCATCCGCACCGCGAACTCGGACAGCGGCTGATCCAACAGTGGAGAACGCGCTTCCAGTGAAAATGCCATGGTGGCTCGATCGGCCTTGACCAGGATGGCTTCCACCATTGGATAGAGCACATCGTAAAGCATCGCTCCTTCGATCGCCTGCAAATTGCATTGTTGACGCACGAATGCTGCAGCAAATTGAACTTGGTCGATCGGCTTCCAGCCGTCTGGCAACAGATTTTCGATCGGAAGGTCATACATTCGGCCTGTTAGCTCGCCGAAGAATGCGGCGGCGTCGGGGGCGCTGGAGTGCTTTGCGAGCCAATTTAGTTTTCGGCCCGGCAACCACCGCCCAGCACCAGCGAGAATTCGTCGAAGTCTTGGACCGACGAGTTTTGCATAGTAGTCGAATCGTCGCACCCATTCAAAGTAGCGATAGCCGCCAAACAATTCGTCCCCACCGTCGCCCGTCAGCACCACCCGCACTTCTTTGGAAGCGGCTTGCGAAATCGCCAAGAGCGGCAGCGCCGAATAATGCTTGATCGGCTCATCGCATAGGCGAGATATATCGGCCACATACGGCAGGATGTCGTTGCCGGTAAAGGAAAACACCTCATTGGAAACGCCCAATCGCTGGGCCACTTCGCGGGCATAACGGCTTTCGTCGGTTGCGGTCGGGACAAATCCGGCCGTGAAGGAGCGGACCCGTTCGCCACTTCCCTCGGCCATCAAGGCAACGACTAAACTGGAATCAATTCCGCCCGACAAAAACGCGCCCAGCGGCACATCTGCGACCAGACGCTTCTTCACGGCCGAACGCATCAATCGCTCAAATTCTTCATATGCCTCCTGTTCATCGCCAAATGAAAGTGGTCCGCGCCGTGCGATTTCCGCCAGGTTCCAGTATTCGTATTCGCCGACGTTGCCGGCATCATCGACAACGACATAGCTGCCAGGCCGCACTTTGTAAGTATTCTGAATTAGGCTGCGCGGCGCATAGACCGCCTCGCATTGCATGTAATCGTAGATGGCCTGTCGATCAAGTTCGCGAGGAAAGCCAGGCCAATTCACGAGCGGGCGCATCGTCGAGCCGAACAGCAGCAGCTTTCCCGGCGAGTAGTAGTAATACAATGGCTTTTTGCCATGCGGGCTGCGTGCCAGCACCATTTGTCGCTGGATGCCATCCCAAAGGCCAATCGCAAACATTCCGTCGAACCTCGCGAAACAGTCGGTCCCCCATTGCTCATAGGAGTGCAAAATGACTTCGCTGTCGGTGTGGCTGCGAAATTGATGCCCATGAGCTTCCAACTCGCCGCGTAGCGTTTGAAAGTTGTAGATCTCACCGTTGAACGTCGCCCAGATGTCGCCGGCTTCGTTTGACATCGGCATTCGCCCCAACGGGCTGAGATCGATAATCGACAGCCGACGGTGAGCGAGGGCAACAGGGCCGGAAACGAATACCCCGGCGTCGTTCGGACCGCGAGCGGTTAGCGTGTCGCGGCACGCCACGACAATCCGTTCATCGACGGGCGCCCCGTCGAGTTGCCATGCACCAAGGATGCCGCACACGAACGCGCCTCTTTCAGTGAAATTGTGCGGAAGGGCGGCCGCAATTCAACACATTGACGTGCAATGCATTGCCGAGCTACCGAACTGCGGCAAGCTCTGCAACTGCGCAACATTGGGTCCGCTAGCGTGCATTTCCGAATGTACTAGACTTGCGAGTGGTGCGCACGTCTTGCGATCCCCCGCAACAACACTGCGCGTCACATGGCCCGAGGATGCTATCCACCAAAGCCCCAGTAGATATGATACTGCATCCCCATGCACATCATCCTTAACACTTCGACATTATTCAAGGGCGGAGCACTCCAAACCTCGACCGCCTTTATCCTCCAAGCGCTGGCCGACCCCGCCGGGATTCAATGGCAGTTTATCCTGTCAGCCGAAAGTGCGCGGCAAGTTACTCGCTTTCGGCCGCTGCCTCCACAAACCGACGTTTTCAATCGCTCTCCCGCCCGGCATCGGCCGAGTCGGCGGCGATTGGCCGAATTGGTCGCCCAGTCGCGGCCCGATCTGGTGTTCACGTTTAGCGGGCCGGCCTATGTGAAGTTTCCGACACCGCATGCCGTCGGCGTAACCGACGGCTGGGTTACGCATTCGACATGGACCGCTTATCGATCGGTGCGCTTTCCGCGCGAATGGCTGTTCTTCGCGCTCAACTCGCTCTACAAAATCTATTGGTATCGCAAGGCCAATCAGTGGTTTGTTCAAACGGAACTTGCTCGCCGCGGCTTGCACCGCCGGGCGCGCATTCCGCTGGAACGGATTGTCGTTGTGCCCAACACATGCGGCGAACACTATCGCGCGGCAACGGTGGCATCGCGCTTTCCAGGGCCAACCGAAAAACTCCGCCTGCTAAGCTTTTCCGCATCATATTCGCACAAGAACTTGATTCTTCTGCCTGATATCGCCAGCCAATTGCAACGAATCGAGCCGGCGCTGGATTTCGAAATGGTGGTTACCTTGCCCCCTGAAGACGCGCTGCTGGAGCGCATCAATCGCCGTGCCGCCCGGCTTGGCGTCGAGCGGCGAATGGTCAATCGCGGCCCTATCCCCGTCGTCGAAGGGCCTGACCTCTATCGTTCGTGCCACGTTTGCTTGCTGCCGACGCACATTGAGACATACTCGGCCACCTATGCCGAGTCGATGTCGATGGGGCTGCCGATTGTGACCACCGATTTGAATTTTGCCCACGATGCCTGTCGCGATGCGGCCCTGTATTTTCAGCCTCGCAACGCCGTGGCCGCCGCAGAGCAGATTCAGCGGCTCATCCACGATCCGGCATTGCGCCAACAACTGGTGGCTCGCGGCAGGCAAATCGTTTCGGAGCTTCCCACCCCCCGCCAGCGATATGAAATGTATGTCGCGGCACTCAAGCGGCTGGCAAGTGAAAGCTGAAAGCAATCATGGATAAATCCACCGACAAATAGCGACTCGCCGAGTTGTCGTTGAGCCGGTCAAGCAGGAATGGCTGCCGACGGCAAGTAATTTCACGGCAATTGGCGGCCAAGTATCGACTTTTTTCAGAAAATCTGCCACAATGGATGAACTGGGCGCAGGGCTGCTTTTGCTCTTCCGGAGGAACAGTGTATGAAGAACCGTCGCCGCACGGGCTTCACGCTCGTCGAGTTGCTCGTGGTGATTACGATCATCGCCATGTTAATGGGTTTGCTGCTGCCAGCGGTACAAAACGCCCGCGAAAGCGGCCGGCGCACCGAGTGCTTGAATAATATCAAGCAATTGATGGTCGCAGCCCGCAGCTACGAGGCAAGCAAGAAAGAATTGCCGGGATATGCGAATGAGATTGCCAAGAGCGGCACGACAAGCCGATTGGCATCATGGACGATCATGTTGTTTCCCTATTTGGATCGCGAAGATGTTTGGCGGAAGTGGAGCGATCCGACGGTGAATGTCGCCAATTCAGTCTACACGCCGTACATGCAGATTCTGACTTGTTCCAGTGATCCGCCCGACAGTAACGATCAACCTTGGCTAGCGTATGTCGTGAATTGTGGAATTCCAGACAACTTTCGGTTTGGCGGCGTCCGGCGCGAACGAACCACGGCCAATGGCGTGTTCTTCGATCGCTTTACCGGAGAACTGCCGTCGAATGGACCAAAAGCAAAACGCTTGGCCATGTCGCTCGATCATATTCCCGACGGTGCCAGCAACACACTGATGTTTTCTGAGAACATCCAAGCCGACCGATACGCGAATGCAAACTGGCTAGCGACCGCATCAGCACAAAATCCGTGGCCACAGGCAACAGTTTTCGAAATCGAACGTTCCACCGGTTTTGTTTGGGATCCAGGCATCACAAATAATACACTGCGAAATCCAGCGCAAAAGATCAACGGAGATAAGGCGGCTCCACCACCTTCTGGCACAATCGGCTCGCTCGATGATATACAGCCATATTTCTATGCCCGTCCGTCAAGCTCACACTCGAGTGGTGTAAACATCGCCATGTGTGGCGGTGAAACCCTCTTTCTTAGAGAGGACATTAATTACGTGGTTTACCAACAGTTGATGACCTCGAACGGTCGTCTGTCGGATATGTATTCCGACTCGAGTAATCCTAACGATCCGAAAGTCAGCCCGAAGGCGTATATTCTCAGCGACGCCGACTGGAAGTAACGTCACGTACATACAACTCTCGGCATTATCACGGTCATTGAAATGGCGCTAGCAATATCAGCGCTACCTCGGCCGCGCCGCAGGCTCAGCGAGGCGAAGTTCCGCCGTTCTAATCCCCCAATCTCACGAACAGTCGCTTTCCCAGCGCTTCGGCGATGCGATTTAGCGTGCTGACGCTCGGGTTGGCTTCGACTACGTTCTCCATCCGTCAGCAGGTCGGCGAATCTTGTATTTTAGAGAGTCGCTCGCCAAGCCAAATTCCAAAAGCGAGCCGTCGCCACGCGAAAAGCTCACGGGCTGGCCGCTTGTCCTGCTGAAACCGGTCTGAGATGATCTCCTCGAACCCCTCCGTGCTGACATCATTTTCAGTCAGTTGAGCAACCATCGGATCTGTCCAGACAAAATCGTAAAACGACCTCATCCACTCCAAATCATTGCGCTGTTTCATTAAAATGCAATGCCGATAATTGGCTGGCGTTCGAGTCGATGAAACGGCCCATGCTCCTGTGAATGGTGTTCCGACTTTTAAGTTACGCAAGCTCCGAGCGAATGACATCGAGCGAATCATCCAGCCAAACACCCCTCGACACTTTGTCAGCCGCGCTCGCGCGGCATGACATCCAATTGCCCGCCGCGCAAATTGTCGCGCTAGAGCGTTACTGCCAGCGGCTGTGGGATTGGAACGAGCGGTTGAATCTTACGCGACACACTACCTACGAAAAGTTCGTCGTCCGCGATGTCGTTGACAGTTGGCAATTGGCCAATTTATTGCAGCCCGGCGAGCGAATGCTGGATGTCGGCACTGGTGGCGGCGTGCCCGGAGCCGTCATCGCCATCTTACGGCCCGACTTGAAAGTTGCCCTCTGCGATTCTGTCAATAAGAAGGCAAAAGCCGTCGAAGCGATTGTCCGCGAGTCGGGCATTACGGCCAAAGTGCATCATGGCCGCGCGGAATTACTGCTGGAGGCGAATCGGTTCGACACGCTGGTGATCCGCGCCGTCGCTCCACTGGAGAAGCTGCTTCGCTGGTTTAAGCCGCATTGGAAAAACTTTGGCCGGCTGCTAGTCATCAAGGGGCCAAGCTGGCTTGACGAACGTGCCGCGGCACGCCATCAGGGGCTGATGGCGGGGCTGCGATTGCGAAAAGCCGCGACCTATCCGCTCGCGGGGACCGATTCGGAAAGCGCGATCTTGGAAATCAAGCCGCAGGAACAGTAGTGCGGTGAATTTCCAGCTTGGCGATCTGGCAAGTGGTCTTCAGGCCAAACCCATGTCACCACCAGATTTCCAGACGAACGTTCTCCTTCGTCGCTATCGATTTTACGGCTGATAGCACTTTTGCCGATTTATTGGATTTCTCCGATTGTATCGCCGATACGACCTACAGAGGGCACGGTCTGTACGTAGGAGGGCGTAGGCCAAGACGTGCCTTGGGGGAATGCGCGCCGCTGCTTTTCAGCCCCCGCCCGTGGCGCAGAGATTTTGCAGGTGGCGAATCCACATGCCGACGCAATCGTTGATATCGCGGACGTGGGGAACAGATTTCGCCTCCTACATCCAATCTGGCCCGTGGCGCTGGCGTGCCGTTCTGGGGAAAGGAATCTTGAAAACATGAAGAGCTTATTTCTCGCGCTGGCGGCTGCGCTGACTCTGTCGGCCGGCAGCGGGTGTTGTCTGGTGGACCACTGCCTGGGACATCATTGCGGCTACGGCGGCGGCTGCGACGATTGTGGCGGCCAGGCTTGCAGCTATTGCGGCCCGCACTGCGGCGCCTGCGGCTGTTGCGGTGGCAATTGCTCATGCCCGCCGGGCGAATGTGGACCAGGGGGATGCGCAAATTGCAATGGTACACCGGCTGTCGATGGCAATGCGGAGGAAGTCCCCGCAGCAGCGTCGCCAGCGCGTATGTCGCGTGCGAAGATGAGACCTGCCAGTCATACCCGTCGTGGGGTTAGACCGGTTGACTACGAAGAAACCATCGACGCCGGCGCTGCGTGTGACGACGGCTCATGCGCCCATGCCAACTACGTCCCGTCGTGCCCCAACTGCCGACGGTGTGGCTGTGCCTGCGGAAACTGCTCGCCCTGGCCGAACTGCCGCGACGGCCAACAGGCAGTAGCCGATCAACTCGGTGGCCCTGCTGGACCTCCGTGCGGCCAAGTGACGTATCCTTACTACACCACCCGCGGCCCGCGTGATTTTCTACGCAACAATCCGCCGAGGATTGGCCCGTAGTATGGACCTCGCCGCTAGGTTCGCCTTGTGATCGAGCAAGAGGCCTACCTTGAACTTGGCCTAAATCAAGCTTCTCTGAGGGGGAACGCAAAAGGCGAAAGCGCCGCGAGTCGCTTTCGCCTTTCTGCATTGACGGGCTACCCAGCGAGCGTCCACAATGCGCCGCTGTGGAGGAGAACGCTATCTTTCGGGCATATCGAGCATGGCAGCTCTCAACGTTGAATCTCAATATTTCGTCCTGTGCGGCGAATTACTGTGCAAGGCTGCTGAAAACGTATTTCTGAAATGCAGCAGCCGTTGCTGAGTGGATTTTAACGGTTGACGCGTTCTCGTTATTGTCCCGACGCGGTTCTTGCACTCTCTGCAATGGCGATCTGCCGTCGAGGTCGGTAGAATGGCCGTGGATTTTTTACATGCGCCCATTGGGCATTTTTTATGAACGACTTTCATTCAGTTGACGACGACGAAAATCAGCATGGGGGTGACAAGAAGGAAACCTCTGCGAAATCGAAGCGGGGGATGTTTCGGCAGGCAATCTCAGCCGTGTGGCAGTTTGCAAAGTTCATGCTCACACTGCCGGTTGTGCTGATCCGAGGCCGGAAGGGAGACTTCGATGAAGTCACGGTCTATTCGGCCCATCCGAGTTTTTTTCTGTGGCTGCCGATATTGGTGGGTTTTATTTCGGCTGCTTTCGTGCGTCCGCGGCCCGATTGGGCTGGCTTTTTCGGCTGGCTGTATGTGTGGATGCTGGTCTACTTCATTGTCACGCTGATGTACGACTTCAGCATTCGCAAACTGCTGCTATGGGTGTTGATTTTCGCGCTGATCTGGCTGGCTTCCAGCTATTTTGAAAACCTCAAGAATGTCGCCGTGCTATCGCCCGTGTTTTCGTATCTGCGCAGCTTGCAGCCGAAGCTCGATCCTGGGACGGTCACTCTGCTGAGCTGGCTATTGCTGTTGCCTTGGATTGGTTCGCTATTCCATATGGCACTCAATGGCCGCAAACGGTTCACGCCGAATGAAATTGGCGAATTCCATTTTACCGAGGGAAGCGAGTTGACCGATCGCTCGGGCCTGCGGTTCCGCACCAAGTATCGTGACGTGTTGGAGACGATTCTCACGTTTGGCGGCGGTGACCTGATCGCAGTCGATAACCATCAAAACATCATCAAACGTTGGGATAACATCGTCGGCTTGTTCTTTTTCTGGAAAGACCTTGACCGCGTATTGCATCAGCGAGCAGTGGTGGAGCGAGAGGCGGCGGACGCTACTGAAAAAAATGTGGAGTGACGGCTAAAATGCCCTTGCTCGCGTAGCACGACCTGAATTTACTTAAGGCACAGAGCAACGCGGTGCAACCATGTCTATCGCATGGCCTTAGGGCGTACTGTTGGAAGGCCAAATCTTTTTTGCACTTGATGTCCGATACTCGCCACAGTGACGCATTGCCAAATCACTGGCTGTTAGTTCTCTGTCTCGTCGGCGTCGATTATTTCAGTACGCTTGCGTATTTGCCGTCGATTGCTGTCGAGGCTGCTGGCGCGTGGGCGCCGCTGGTTGCTGGATTCGTCGTACTGGTGACTTTCTTGCTGGCACTACCAGTCTATTGGTATATCGCGGGGCGGTCGCAAGATGGCCGCGGAGCGATCGGGATGGTAGAGGATTTGGTTCCCGGCTGGCGCGGCAAATTCGTCGTGTTGGTATTGCTCGGATTTGCATCGACCGACTTTGTCATCACGCGCAGCTTGTCGCTGGCCGACGCGGCAGTGCATCTCATCCATAATCCGCACGGCCAGGAGTTGCTCAAGCATATTCCCAAGCCCGCCGACGAATGGTTTGAAAACATCCCATTGTGGACGCCTCTGGCCGGATTACTCCGACGGTTGGTCGAACCGCAAATATTCACCACGCTCGGCCTGTCGGTGGCTTCCTTCGGTGTGTGGCAACTGTTCAAGCGCCGCGCAATGAAGCAGACGCTGGTGATTACTGCTGTGGCCGTCTGTTGTTACCTGGTGCTAACGGCCGTCTTGATTTTGATCGTCGTGGCGCAGTTGTTTCGGCATCCAGAAATTTTCAGCGACTGGCTCGGCTCGATGGTTCGCCCTGAAAGTGAAAATGCGATTTCGAATTCCGGCCATTGGATTTGGACCGCGGCGAAGACGGTACTCTGGTCGTTTCCACAGATAGCCCTTGGGCTGAGTGGCTTCGAGATGATTATGACCGTGGCGCCAAAGGTTCGCGGCGATCGAAATGAACCTGATGCTCCGGAATCTCGCGCGCGGAATACCCGCAAACTTATGCTGGTAGCGACGCCCATTATGGCAGTCTATCTCATGGGGGCGGTGATCGTGACGACGCTCGCAGTGCCGAATTCCGAATTTGGTCCCAATGGAGCGGCAGAACATCGCGCATTGGCTTATTTAGCGCATGGCTCGCCGCTGTCGGCCAATCTGGACGATCCGATCAAACTTCCACTGGTGGGCGAATGGTTTGGTGACCTCTACGATTTTTCGACGGTGTGCATCCTTTGTCTCGCCGGTGCGAGCGTGACACTGGGATTGCGAAACTTGCTACCACACTATCTGCATCGGCTGGGGATGGAAATCAGTTGGGCCGGTAATGTCGGAGTGGTGGTCCATGTGCTCAACGCGGTCGTACTTGTCATCACCGTCGTCTTTCACGCCAGTCCGGCGGCGCAGCAATGGGCCTACGCAACCAGTGTGCTCATGCTGTTGGCGGGAGCGGGATTCGCTGCAGCCAAAGACCTGCTGCACTCAGCAATCGGCAAACAAGCTTGGCGCTTGCGAATTGTTCAGACTGCAGGCGCAGGGACATTCTTCTTGACAATGGCCGGATTGACTGCGCTCATCAATATGTCGGGAATGACGATTGCCACGGCCTTTGTGGCGGCGATCATCGCTAGCTCGATGGTCTCGCGCTGGTTTCGCAGCACGGAATTGCGTTTTGAAGGGTTCGATTTTACGGACGATGCGTCGCGCCAGCGCTGGAATGAACTCTGCTACAACGGACCAATAGTCCTTGTGCCGCACCGTCCGGGCATTACTTCCTTGAGCGAACGATATCGAACGCTGCGCCAAGAGTACTGTCTCGATCCAATGGTTTCAATAATCTTTATCGAGGCCACGCTTGGCGATCCGAGCAACTTCTATCACAAGCCGCAGATGAAAATTGAACGGGAAGGCGATTTGGAAGTGATTCGCCTCTCGCGCTGCGTCAGTATTTCCCACGTATTGGCGGCCACCTGTTTGGAACTCTGCCGCATAGGCGGAGTGCCGCCGCAAGTCATCTTCGGCTGGTCGCACGAATCGCCATTGGCGGCCAATCTGAACTTTTTGCTTTTGGGCGAGGGGAACATTCCCTGGATGGTGAAGGAACTCGTCCGCCGGTCGTCATCGAGGGGGGCACGGCAGCCCCGAATCCACATCGGCTGACCGATTCGGCGATCACAAATTGGCCGTAACTCTAATGGGCGTAATGTGTTTCGACGCCAGCGGCCGGATTGCCAAATCTCGTCACTTGTCAGGTAGTTTGGCACTCGCCATTCGGATGTAGAAAAAATCCGTCGATTTGTGACTATTGCGGTTGCGCAAACCTTGACGAATTTGGAGCGGATGAGCATACTGAATGCCTGCAAATTTATCACGGTTTCCCCAGGCAGTACCGCTCATGAAGATAGGCGGATAGCATGTTTGCCATTGCGAGTAGTTCGCGAGTTTTGGACATTGCGCGCTTTGGAATCTGCTTTTTGGTGATTCTTGCGCTTCTCAGTGCGCAGCCAGCATCAGCGGGGATGATCGATCTTGATCGGTTCATTCTGCCCGATCCCGCGGAATTCTTCATGGTTCCCGTTGGGATGAACGCGTCGAAAATGCTCACCCAAACCGTGGGGGGCGTCTTAGGGGGAGAACGGGATTCGTACTTTCAGGTGATCGGCGCTTCAGCCGTCAACTCGGCCAACGGCCTGCTCGGAAACGACAGCGGCGAACACGCCTTCCAATTTGCCACACTTGGGATGGCGCCGGCGGTCGCAACTCTGACCTATGACGGCATCGAACATGCTGGCTTGGGCGGAATCGATCTGACCAGCGGAGGTTCCAACAACCGGTTCGAATTGCAGTTCCTCACTTCCGATGCACAGCCATCGACTGGTCTGGATATCGTCGTAACCGTGACCAGCCCTGGCGGAACATTAGCAGCGACCGTAACGGCGCCCAATTCTCAGTCTGCCTTTGTTGTACAGGTGTCTTTCAGCCTGTTCACAGGTTCGGGGTCACTAAACCAGGCAGACAAAATTGACGTTGCCTTCAACACGATTAATAAGACTCCTAACATCGATTTTGAACTTAACGGTATTACCATCGTGCCAGAGCCGGGGTGCGGCATTCTGCTGTCACTGGGCGTGGCACTGGCCGGCTTGCAGTTTGCAGGACGACAAAAATTGCGCCCGCGCTAAATATTGCTTGATCGATTGTACGGCACCCATGACGCTTTTCGCGGAGCAACGACGTGAATCTACAGGTATTGCAGCGCGCTGTTTCCATCCTTGATCGAGTTAGTTCATCCAGGGCAACCTCCCGCAGAAACAGTGACGCTTGGCGTCGCTCGCGCGCGTTTGTCTTTGAAGCCTGCGAGCCGCGACGAATGTTCGCAACGCTTGCGGGAATCAAGTACAACACCGTCAGCGACAGCGGCTTTTCGCCGGGCGATGCACCACTGGGCGGGGTCACGATCAACCTCTATAGCGACGACGGGGATGGCTCGTTCAATCCCATGGTCGACACCCTGGTCGATCAAGAGGTGACCGCACCCGGCACTGGCGCTTACTCCTTTTCGGGAGTCAACGACGGCCGGTATTTCATCAACGAAGTGGTGCCGACGGGTTATGTCCAGAGCGCCGGGCCGCCGTATTACACGGTCGATGTCATCGGTGGCGCCGTTTACCCGGCCAGTCCCTTGAGCATCGATCAATTCAGCAACCCCGATCCGGCGGCATCGTTCTTCATTACGGCGCTGGATCCGGATCCCTATTTTCGCCAGGACAGCGGGCTGGACATCATTGGCGGACAGCGCGACATGCGAGTCGATGTGCTGGGGACGCCAAACCCAATCTCGGCCAACGGCGTCGTCGGCATGGTGAGCATGAACCACGGTGTGTTGAACCTGGGAACCGCCAGCAGCGGCGTCGGCTCGGAATTGACCTTGCAGTACGACGGCGTCGATGTCGATTCGGCAGCGCTGACAAATGCGTTGGGCTTGTCGGTCGACTTGACTGCGGACGGCAATCAGGGCATTCGCCTCGATTTCAACTTTCTGCAAGTCGGCAGCGGCACGACAATGCCCATGTCGATCGACGCGACCAGCCCGGGAGGTTCGGCAAGCTTCAGTACCCTGCTCACGCAAGACCCAAGCGGCTTCAGCGTCTTTGTCCCCTTTGCCAGTTTTTCAACGGTGGGGGCATTTACCTTCACCGACGTCACGAGCTTGGAATTCGCATTCAATCAAACGGGCGTGCGCGACGTTGATTTTGAGATCGATCAGATTGTCGGTTTTCAGCAAAAAAACACCGGGTTCGATTTTGGCAACTTCCCACTACCCGCAAGCTTGTCGGGCCTGAAGTATGTGGATTCGAACAAAAATGCCTCGCACGATCCGGGGGAGCCGCCGGTGGGTGGAGTCATCATTACACTGACCGGCACCGACGACTTGGGAAATCCGGTCAACCTGCAAACGCAGACGCTTGCGGACGGCACGTACAAGTTTTGCAACCTTCGCCCCGGCACGTATACGATCACTGAAACGCCGCCGGTGAATTTCATCATTGGCCAACCGACCATCGGCTCGCTTGGTGGAATGAAGGAATCCAAGCTCATCATATCGAATATCATCGTGCCGGCCGCCGCGAACGGCGTGAATTATAATTTTGGAGAAATCGGCCTGAAACCGCCGTATGTCTCCAAGCGTTCGCTGCTGAATCCACCGCAGCCGGTGGAATTAATGGGCCTGTATACGTCGGCCGCGAAGACTCCCGATCAGGTGCTGGCTTTGGGCAGTGACGCGAACGACAGCCACAGTTCGCGCGTCAAAGTGCTCGACGTCGCCACGGGAAATACGATTGTCGAGTTTTCGCCCTACGGCGGATCGTTCCACGGCGGAGTGCGCGTCGCAGTGGCCGACTTGGACGGTGATACTTATGCCGAGATTATCACCGCCCCTGGCGCAGGGGGAAGCGGTTTGGTGAAGGTCTTCGACTTGCTCGGCAACGAACTGCAGGATGCACGCATCCAGGCGTACTCCTCCAGTTTCAAAGGAGGTGTGTTTGTCGCTGCCGCCGACGTCAATGGCGACGGACGAACCGACATCATCACCGCGCCTGGCTCGGGAATGGCCGCCAATATTCGCGTATTCCGAAACCGCATTGGCCTTTCTTCGAGCAACCCCGATCCATTCGCCAATCAGCCGCTGCATTCGTTCCTAGCGTTTGGCAAGTCCTTCAAAGGGGGCGCGACGGTCGCGGCAGGAGATTTGAACGGCGACGGCAAGGCCGAAATCGTCGTCGGCAATGGTCCCGGAATGCGGCCGCGCGTGCGGCTGTTTGATTTGGTCGCCCATCCGACTTCGTCGGGCAGTCCCAAGGTGCTGCCGTTTAACGATCAACTACTGCCGATGAAGGCCAGCGATCGTGGCGGCGTGTTCGTGGCCGTTGGCGATTTACACGGCGATGCGACTCCGGAAATCATCGTCGGCAATGGCGCCAACGGGCGAGGATGCGTCGAGCTGTTCGATGCGAATGGGTCGCAGTTCAATAGCTTCACCGCCTACGGCGACAGCGAAGGCCGTAACGCACCAGTTCACGTAGCGGCGAAGAACGTCGACGCCGACCTCGTGGATGAAGTCATCACCGGCCAGGGAGGCGCGGGCGGAAGCGACTTATTGCGATTCCGCGACAGCGACGCCTCACTGGTTGATGAAATCTTACAAGACGAGAATTTCGGCTACGGTTTCTTTGTCGCCTAGGCCGTTCGGCGGCCACTTAGAAATTGTACTGGGCTCCAAGCGTAATGCCTTGCAGCACCAAATCGGACGGGTGGAACTGATACGCCGGTCGGTTGGGGCCGCCGCCGGTCGCCGGCGGCAACAGGTTGGGGTTGACCGTCGTGTCGATCTGATCTCCGGCGCGAGCCAGTTGGCTGAAAAACATCATCGTGTAGCCGGCCATGAATGTTAGGCGTTCGGTTACGCGGTAGCCAATTCGCAGAGAGAACATCGGAATGGCTACGAAGTTGTTCTGATTGTACTTGCCGATGTTGCTCGACAGCGCCAACAATCCGCCTTCGTTATAAGCAGTCGGCTGGCCGGGGTAGCTCACCACCGTGCTGCCGTTGATGCGGACGATGGAGTTCATGTCGCCCAGCGCCACGCGCGCGCCACCTTCCAACATCCATTGCGAATAAAATCGCTGATAGATCAGCCCCAATTCGCCGCCGTAGAAGTGGTTTTGCGTGACAAAGCTATCGCGAACGTCGATCTGCGTGCCGATCGGCACCCCGCTCGTCGGGTCGATCGATGTTAACTGCTCGCGGATTCCCAGGTTGTCGGCAAAGTTGTAATACCGGAATCCATAGAGGAAATCGACTCGGCTGCAATCGGCTTGACACCAATCGCGGCCACATGGGTCGCAGCATCCTTCGCAGCAGCAAAGATTGCAGCGCATCAATGCTCCGGCGCCTTGCAGAAAGTTGTGATTGTCGATGCCGACATTTCCCACCACAACTCCCGGTACGGCGATCAACTGCTCGGCCGGTTCACCCGTGTTGGCGTCGATGAACGGACGAGTCAAAATCGGATCGCCATTGGAGCTGGCAAAAAACGGCGATGACAATTGCCCAACCCAGAAGTAATCGGCCTGAATACCGTGGGTATGGCAGCAATCGAACCACATGCCGCCTTCGGTCCACGTGCCAGAGCGAAATCCACCGTTGTAAGTATCGCCGCGGTACAGCGGCGTGGTGGCTGGCAATGAGCCGTCCTGGCTGGTTGTCACCAGCACCGGCACTTGACCGCCTTGCGCCCACCAACCGACATATTCTTGACGAACCCAAAATTCTCCCGGCGGGCCGCATTTGCAACACTTGAAGCAATCGCAGCATTGGTCGCAGCAACCTGGTGGATAGCCCCCGACCGCGTTGGCTAGCGGCGATTTGCCAGCAGGGGCGGCTCCGGATTGAACCACACTGGCCGTTGACGGCCCTTGCGCCGTCGGAACGTTTTCTGCCGCGGCCGGCGTCGCCGACGGAACGATGCTGCCGTCGGATGCTAGCGTCAGGGCGCACGGCACGACCGCCTTCGAGGTTAACTCTTCCAGCGAGGGGCCTTCGTCCGCCAATGAGTTCTCATTGGCCACTAGTGGTTTGATCGTGTCCGCGGACAACACGGTGGGAAGCCTTCCCGGTTCGCGTTCGGCGGACACCGCCGTCTCAATTTGCGTCCCCATCAGCAAAAGGCCCAAAAGTCCACTCAGTCTCAGTGTTTTAGTGCTTCGCATCATACAGCTTCACCTCAGAATTCAGGCGAAAAATGAGTATTCTTGCAACACTCGGCACCAGCCGACGGCTTTCGACGACCGCACTATCTGCTTCGTCGCAATCCACTGGCAAATTAGAGAAATTGGGACCAACCGTTCCAACCGGCATAAGCGCTACAGCTTGTGATGGCTGGCACACCTGCCCAGCAGTCGATAAAACTCGGCCGACAGGGGTTTTTTGAGGCTTTTTCGCCTAAATCTCTTGGCGAAGGTCTCGCAGGAGGCTGGCGATGGTCTTTTTTCGAGAGGCAGGAATGGGTGCGGAAAATCTTCGCTGCAATCGTCGCTCAACGGATAGCCATGTTGCCGCGGCCGTCCTTGCGACGCTTGGACGGATATCGCAAAGCCAATGGAGCGATAATCGAATATCGCCGGCGGCTTTCCGTTGCCGCACGATTCTGCCGCGTCAGCGATGATTCGCAGGCAACGAGGATCGTGTCGGGCGTTCAGACTATGGCCAAGGATTTGGTCACAAACATCCGCCTGCTTTCGCCCACATGCCCTGTGCGAGGCTGGGAGTCTTGCGGAGCGCAACGATGGATGATGGATAAGTGGCTGAATCGGTGTTTTTCATTCTCCTGTGGGTTTATCTCGGGGAAATTGCGATTGGCGTCATCGTGTGATTTCGGAAAAAAATTTTGTGCTGGAAATGACGGAGTGGGAGAAATGCGGTTTTTCCCGAGCGCCGTGCGGATTTTCGCGGAATTCTTTTCCGGTTCATTTCCGGGGGGTGCGCAATAAATCGGCGGGCGGAAGCGAAATGGATCGGGAATTTACGGGTGTTTTTGCAGTTTGAGGCGTGGCGAGGGTCGATGGAAAATAAGGGATTGGTCCGTGGAGAAGGTTCGGGGTTCAGGAGCAAACGCTCATGGCTCCATATTCGACGCTGCGTTCGGTGGATCCTGTGAATGTATGCTTAGTTGTACGCTTGAAAAGTATAGTATACAGGCGTCCCAGATCGGGTCAAGGGGCCTGAGGGGAAGATTTTTTGGCGATGGCGGCAGGCAATGGGCAGGGAGGCCAACGCACCATCAAAATCGGGAACTTCTTTCGGCCCAATTCCCAGGCCCTTCGATGCTTCTCGCCGTTGGCTTCGTCTGGTCTGCCCGGTCAAACCATCGGCGAGCTTGTCGCAGCCGTAGAACTTGCCATTCACCTGCGCGCCCCACCGACTGCCAGATTTGCGGCCCTAGCGACGGATCTGACCGAATATGACGGGTGGATTACGGATCGCTCGGCGGCTAGAATCTGGCGTGGCTCCGTCGCGGCCAAGGCAAGGACCATGTTCCCCGGCAGCGCCTCGTTGCAGCCGGCGGTAGTCCTGTTACCATGGACCCGCGTCACCAGATCGAGATAACAGATGGACCGCATGCATCCCTGCGGACAAGCAGGTTGCCTGTGTCGTCGCCAGTTTGTGCAAGAAACAACTTAGCACTCGTAGCTCATTGGTGACATTTGTTCACTATCTTAAGCCGTTATCTAGCAACGACTTAGCTACGAAAAGAAGTTTCGGAAAAATGTCCGAAATTGGTCAGAAATAGCAGGGTTTTGGTGCCAGTCGGTGCCAAGCGCCGGACGATTTCAGCCTTCTAGCGCCGCGCCAGCGCCGCTCGATTTCTACTTTCGTAGGTCAACCTACTAGCTGCAAATCAGCTTGGCACCGATCCGGTGCCGCGAGCGCCGAAATTGCTGGTCAGTTGGTGCCATTTGGTGCCAGCTTATCGACCGCGAGCGCACTTCGCTAAGAACGCAAGCAACTGCTGGCCAGCATCCTCAAATTCAACGCCAGCTTGCCGAGCATATTCGTAAAGAATGATTACCAAGGCTTGCCTTATCTGCTCACTTGCAAGCCCGTCAGTGGACATAATGCGAGTTCCGGTTATCTCTTCCTCCCAGAAAACCATAAAGGCTTGATAGCCGCGCTTTCCCATTTCGTCGATCAATTCTGATTCGGTGCATTTCCGTAGTGTTTTCAAGTGCGGTTCAATCGCGCCCTCTTCCATCCGCTCTTCCCGATCTAAGGCAGCGTCGATCATCGCGCTAATATCTTTAGCGCTGATTCCCTCGTCGAAGATAATGCCGAGTTCGGTAGCGAAAGCCTTTTGCTTTTCGGTTGCCGGCCGGCTGCGGCGCTTTGGTTCCGGCGCGGGGGCTGCTACTGGGTCCGGCGCAGCGATATTCACCGGTTGTTTGCACTTCGGACAAGCAGCAGTTTTGCCAATCAGACCATCGGGCGCATTCAGCGTTGAATCGCACGATGGGCATTGAACTTGAAGAGGCATCGGTTATTCCCCAGTCACTTCGCTAATCTTGTCGCTGAGTTCGCCCTTAGTGATTCCCTTTGGGAACTTGATACCCAAATCGCGGGCGAATTCTTTTTGCTTTTCCGATGCTGGGTCAAGCCGCCAAGAGGTTGAGCGCCGCTGCGCCCGCGCTTTGTAGCCGCGGCTATAGCCGTATAAAGCGATCAAAGAACCAACGGCAATTAAGCCATAGGCGAGATTTTTGTTTTCCTTGTCGCTGAATAGTCCTGCTACGCCAATCAAGGCAAGCAGCAGACCAGCGACGATTAGTATTGTGCCGAGTAAGGCGCGGAAGAGCTTGGCAAACATAGAGGCAAGTATACCCCCATTAGCTGCAAATTGGTAGAATTCGCCAATGCTCAATCCCGAAAAACTACCGCTAAGTTCGACCAACAATCAATTGGCCAGCACGGCGGCCAAATTGATGTCTGTCCAATCGCATTTAGCAGGAATCGCCAAGCCATTACTTGAAATGGAAGAGGCGTACCGGGCGAGAATAAAAGTTCTCTCTTGCACTTTCGCGGAAATGACGCGAATCCGTCAGCAAATCACATCGCAAATTGCAGGTTCGCTTGGTCCAATAAGCGGATTCAAAATTTCAGACGTAATACCTGATTTTGCTGAAAGGATGGCCGCTGCTAACCAATTCAAACAATCAATTGCTGACTTTTCAAAGTTGCTAAATGCGACGCAAACAATTGATACGACTATCTTTGACAAGTTTGCCGAAATCAGAAAGCAGCATCAAGCAATTCTGACGCAAGCCATTGATTCTGCGCGAATCATTCAATCTTCATCGGCTGCGTTTGTTCAGTCAATTCCAGATATTTCAAAGCTGTTACCGTCCGCTGACCGATTGGAGCGATTGCGGGCGCTAGGTCCGGCAACGGCCGATCTGGAGATTGATGAAAGTATTAGCGATGAAATTGAGCAGCAGTTACCAGAGAATTTTGAAGAGCTTAACGTCAATGAGCAGCTTGACGAATTGAACCGACTTCGCGAGGCCGCGCAACCTGGGCCGGCTCAGCAAGCCTTGGTCAATATGTCGTACAGCGTGATTGCCGCGCATCTATACCAGCACAATGCTTGGCTTTCGGTGATACTCGCCTGCTTGATAGTGTTCTTCAATTGCTTTCGACCGCGCGACATTGTGCGTCATTCGCGCAACCTTATCAATGCTTGGTATCCGAAGACTCGGCAGACGCGAATTGTTACCCGCGAGGCCAAAGTTTTCAGTAGTCACAAAAAGAATAGACGCACACTGGGCACGTTGAATGCCGGTGCTTGCGTAGAAATCAAAGAGCAGTTCAAAGGCTGGCGCATCATCGAATACACAATCGACGGCCAGACGCACCACGGTTGGATTCGATCAACCAACTTGAAAAAGGCATAGCTCGCAAATGAAAACATTGAATCCTGCCGAATTCATAACGATGGAAATTAGCGACGAGGAAACCAAGCGCTTTGAAGCCTTCCTTGACCGCAACTTTCCTGGTTGGCGCGAACGCGAGATGTTCAAGCAGAAATACGCCGGAACCATTCAGCGCACTTGGCGGGTGGGAGTTGACGACGTAGAACGCTGCGCGATCTACCGCAAGGACTACGTCGAATTACACGATCAGGTTTTTGAACCTGATGAAGACTTCAACGATTGCACAGTGCATTCGATGAAGTGCCGTCTATGCGCGATCGAAGGCGACTTGACGCCCGTTGCCAAGTGGGGCGAGCACCGGCGACTACCTGACGCTGATTGATTCAAGCAATGCCGGACCAAGCAGCAAGGCTTCCAATAGCGTTAGCGGCCGGGTGCCGAGCGCCACAAAGGCAATCGTTCGCTCGCGTTCGATGTCGAAAGTATCGGTATGAATTTCGGCAGCCGACTTGCTGAAGCCTGCGACCGCGGTAAGCAGTTCCATCGCGCGTTCTCCTAGATACGGGTATCGGAACGCCGCCAATCTACACCGCGAGTAGGCTTTCACCCAAATGCTTGCGCACCGCGTTGCGCCAAATCTCGCGACCCTGGCGGCATCAAACAGGGCTAGCGATCCGTGTGCCGCATCCCCCTCGCCGGGTGGTAAGACTCTGACCCCCGGTCCCGACATGACGCTAAGTCTTTATCTATCAATAACTTACGTTCTGTTAGCATCAAGCTATCGTCGGATAGCTTGGATCAAACAGAAGCCGCGATCCTATCTGCTGGAATACAGAGGCAATCGCAAGAAAAGCCTAGAAAATACGAGGTTTTCTCTGCTCCGCTGTCACCTGACGAGGTGCCAAATGGTGCCAGCCGAGGGAGGGTTGTAGGGGTTGTGACGATTGTAGGGGTTGTAGCGGTTATACCATCTGTAGTGGTTATTAGCGCGACTTGCCACAATAGGTAGTGGTCAGGTCAACCGCGCGCGGGATATTTCAACCGCGAATTCGGACAGGGCTTGGCCTAGCTCTTCCGGGTGACTAAACGGGCGTTTACCGGCAGCCATTCGCTCTGTATTGAGCGATGAGCGGCAGTTGCGATCCGAAGCCCGCGGTCACTGTCGAGGGCTGCAAACGCAAGGCTGCAAACGCGAGGGCTGCGAACTCAATCGTTTCCACGCCGCGGAATATCTGGCGTTCCTACCGCACTCTTCCCTGACGCGTGTCTATTCTGTTGATCCGCCAAAGGCATATCAAGTGCAGAACGGCCGGCTAGTGCTCGCGTAACAATCTGGTTCAGGCCTGTTTGATCCGCAAGCCTCTCAGCCGCCCGGTGTGACGGGGTGTTTCACCGGGCGGCTTATCTCTCTCTTTCCGTTTGCCATTCTGGCAGCAAACACCCCGATAACACCCCAATGGACAAACCGGAAATCTGGACGCCCGAAAACGCTAGGCAGTTCTTCCAAGCGACTAACATTGAAGCCGAAAGCGAATTCGGCATTGAGAATCAGCTAATCATCCGCGAGCTAAGCCCGGATTGTGGCACGCAAGACTTTCGCGTCACGATTGACGGCGGCAAGCTAATCAAGCATTGCAGCAATAAAAATTGCTTTGGCGAGCGCTTGAAGCTTCGCTGGAATGTTCCCACCCTACGCGCGTCTCTGATTTGATTTCTGCCGATTTCCAGCCCTTAATGGGATTCTTGCTGATAAGCCCATTCTCTTCTGCGGCTGCCCAATTGAAGCATCGCTTCAAACCTTGAATCAGAATGCGCTTGCTGCCAGGTGCATAAGTCGAGTGCGAGTTGATCCAAGTTGTCACCATAGGCTTGGTGACTTCGCTAACTCGCAAATCTGAATGCCCATCGTGAATGCGCTTCTTTTCATCCTTTGGCTTGCCGTATTGATCCTTGCTGAAGCCAGAGCAGAAATCGAAGAGCACGCCGCGCCGTAGCTTGAAAGTGTTCTCGCGGCCGGTTTTCTCCAAGTGCTTTAGGTAGAGGTCGCACACTTCCTCTACAGTGATTGTCTCGGGCGCTTCGGTGGGCGCTTGCGGCTTGCTGGCGTG
>JADZDJ010000005.1 GCA_020851115.1 Pirellulales bacterium | reverse complement strand
TCATCGATTCGGTCAGTTCCGCTGGCATGATCTCCTCCATGAGACACCGAGCATCAAACCCATCCCCAGGCGGACTTTTACTGCCTCCGGGCAGCTATGGGTAGATCAATTCAGGCGGGCTGCCTAAAATGGCGACATTACGTGCGATTTTTACATCTATAGTCGCCCACTACTGGCATAATGGCAAAATAATTGTAGTCATAAATTATAAATATTAGTTCTCATTATTATTTATAATCTGTTGACAAATAGCTTGCTTCAGATTAGAATCAGGCTCAAACACAACGCTGCTCGTCAATATCATCCTGCCCAACCTAAAGTCGTAAGCACGTAGATTCAAAATGCAGACAATCGACTTCAATCGCTCATTTGTCCGCTTTCGTGTTGACCGTTTGGCTCAGCCGGCCATTACGGTTACTCACGCGATGCCCACGACGGTGAACAATGTCCGAATCAATCTCGAGTGTTGCTGCGAACTCGTTGAATTGCGGACCGGCCGCTCGAATCGTTTTATGCTTAGCGCGTCATGCAAGACAGAACGCGTCGGCGCTCCTCGCGATTGTTGGTTGGAGCCGAATGCCGACTTTTGTTTGGCGGCTTCGGAGCAGGAATTCCTAATGTTCAAAAGCTGGGCTTGCAACGAGCTCGTGGTAGATAAGCATCCCGACGCAGTGGGCGTGCCCCAGGAACGCCAGTCAGGCTATTGTCGCGATGCGTGGACCGACTTTGGGCTTCAATTGCGGTCGGCTCGAGGGCGATCATTGGAAAATGTCGACGAGATTATCGCCGGAATTCGCGGCGAACGAGCGCTGGTTGCACATACTGAATATGACGATGGTGGCTACCGCGTAATCATCGATCACCCTGTCAAGACAATCAACTATTCCGAGCGAGAAAACGTATTTCAGACCGACACGGGACCGATCTTGCTGCCCGATCTTTCGCCGGCCAGATTGCAAAAGTGTCAACGTTTGATCGATTGTTTCGACTTGGCATTCTCGGCGTTTAACTCATCGGGTTGGGTAGAGTTTATTGTCAATGTCCCGACTCCGGTCGGTGCTTCGATTACGGTAAATCACTATTCGCAGACCAGGCGAGTGGATGCGGCAGCCAATTCGGTAATTGAAGTGCTTGAGGAATCGGCGCGCCCGCAGTTGCGTCAACTGGCTGGCGACCGAGTGATTCGATCCGATTCCGCCGAAGTCGTAAGCCGATAGGGCGATCATGGCAAGTCAATCGAACATTGCAATGGAACAGAGTAGAGGCAATTCATACGCATTTAGTGATATTCCACGTGGATCCGATGAAGGAGGTGATTTTCGATCGGTGAGAAGGGTCGCGTTTTTTGCACTTTGACAGGAATAGAATGTTGGCGGACGATTGCGTCGGCAATTTACTTTTCAGTTCTCCCTATGAAGGGTTTTCTTATGAACATTCGAATGTTTTTTGCGGCGGCCATGATTGCCATGGCTGCGCCCGATCTTCAATTTGCCTTGGCCGCGGATGTATTTTTTGATGATTTTGAAGCTGGGACGCTCGGTACTCAACCGACGACCCCCGTTACCGGTCAGCCTTGGTTTCACAACGGCCCCGCAGTAGCAACCGCGAATACAGTACAGGCTAATCCACTGCCTGAAGGGATTAATACGAGTGCGCAGGTGATGAGATCATTCCGAGGCCCGGGCGTGGGCGGCGGCTACGCGTGGATCGATTTGACAGGTGAACAACAAGCAGAATTAGAATCTGAGCAACTCCTCACCGTTGAATTCAAGTATCTCCAAGTGAGCCCCACCAATGGCGGTGAACTAGCGATGTACGACAACGCAAATCATGACTTTACCAACAATGCGCTCGACTTGAACTGGTTCGCCAATGGAACCGCCTACTGGTACGACGGAACAGTTCCCCAGTTCAAGCCCGTAGGCGCGGGGGCGAACGCGACTGGATCTGACGCGTGGGACCAATGCAAGGTGGTTGTTGACTTTTCCGCCAATCACTGGTCAATCCAAGTCAATAATGGTGAGATATTTGTTCAACCATTTACAAATGGCGACGACATGTCGAAGGTCCAAACTTTATTTTTTGCACCTGCCTCGCAGAACGTGCAAGCGTATTGGGACGATATTCAAGTAACGATCGGCTCTGGTGAGGGAATTCCGGGAGACTTCAATGGAGATGGCAATGTGGATGGTGCAGATTTCGTAGCATGGCAAACGCATTTTCCAACCGAGTCAGGAGCGGCGCTCGCAGATGGGGATGCCAATGCGGATGGTACGGTAGACGGAGCCGACTTCGTCGTGTGGCAGACGCATTTTCCATTCCCTTCGGCCCCAGCACCGGGAGCTGTACCGGAGCCATCAGCTGTCGCTCTTCTTGTGAGTGCTTTGGCAGCAATTTACGCGCGCTGCAAACTCATTGGAGTTTGCTGAGGGCTGGAAAGGCTATAAGGTACTGCTAACTTCTGGGTCAGATAGGAGCGGATTGAGGAAGGTAACACGAGGAGCAAGGCTGTCTACTTTCTTGTTCTGGCTGATTTGGCTTTTTCTACGAAAGGAACTTCATGATGCGATGCAACACTGGGAAACTGGCGCTCGTTTGTGGGATTATCGTCTTTCAGGCTTGCCGCGCGCAAGCAGCTCTGGTTTATGCCGACGATTTTGAAGCGGAGACGATTGGGCTAAATCCATTGACACCCACTATAGGGGCAAATTGGTTTAATAATGGCAATCTGTCTTCTAATACTGTTCAGGCCAACCCTCTTGCCAATGCGCAAAACAGCAGTACGCGAGCGCTTCAAAGTGAGAGGGCTGGTACGCCTGCTGGATACTCGTGGATCGACTTGACACCCGCCGAGTCTGCGCAATTGGCTGCAGGTGAGAAACTAACAATCCAGTACCAGCACTACTGGCCGGATGCAGCGAAGGGTGGAGTGTTTCTTGGCGCGTACGATAACGCTTCGCACAGTTTTACCAACAACGCGATTGATCTTGAATTGCGCGCAGGGTTGAATCGCAGGTTTGAATACTATAACAGCGCAACGGGTTATGTGAACTCAGGGCTTTCCGGCACAGATAACTGGGATAGCATAACAATCGTCGCCGATTTTGCGGCAAATAGCTGGACCTTGAGTGTGAATGGCTCGTCAACGGCGGCCTTGCCCTTTACTGACAACAATGATATGTCATCTGTACAGACGATTATGTTTGGTGGATCGTCGGGACAAACACTAGCTTACGTTGATAATGTTCGTGTTTACGTAGGAGAACTTCCGGAGCCAGGTGCAATGTGTTTGTTGGGTAGCGGCGTTCTAGCGATGTTCTGGTTTCGCCGACAGTTTCGATCGGCCTAGTCGCTCGTGCGTTGAGGTAGGCCCTAAGCATCGGACAGTTCGATAAGATCGCGTTAATCCCTGCCTGTGGGAGATTAAATCGGGAGGTTCTGGATGTTGAGAATTCGCCCGTTGGTTTTTAGGGGCTTCATGGCGAAGGTAGCGCTGGCGGCAGTTCAAAAAAGATCGCAAAATAGTCCCGTAGTTTCCTTGCCGTTGCCGTGTGAGACTCTGGAGGGGTCTCGCGGCTCGGCGCAAAGGAATTCTGTCGCTAATGGCAGCATACAATCTGCTCAGCGTTTAAGGTCCAGTTCACCTGCGCCATCATCGGCGAGGAACCGTGTATCAATTTGTATTTCGGAACTTGCACAATGTGCGTGTACCACAAATCGTTGGCCGATTTGTACGCATTCTTTGAAACCGCTCATTTCACTTGCAGTCGCATGTATTGCATTCGTAATTGTGCGTCCCTTACCAGCGACACCCCCGCCCTTGACTGCGCGAGACACTGGATTCTATGGCGGCGCGGCTTGGGGAGATCCAAATCAAACCTACCCGCCCGACGCAAGCGTCCAACGGACGGACATTCTCAATTTTTCGGTTCGCAATGTCTCGAACAATGCATCCAGCGTAGACCCCGACCTCACCTACATTATCGACGAGGTGCGCCAGGGCCTGGCCCATGATCCCGACCGCACCATGCTCGTGCGCATCAATTTTTGGGATGGTGAGGATCGGTATCAAGGGCCGATGCTAGATCGGCAGATCTACCGTAATCGACTAATGCAAAGCATTCGTCGGCTGGAGCCGGTTCTAAATCAGATCCACGGCATTTCGCTGGCGGAGGAAAATGTTCCCAGCGGTGGACGTACGCAGCTGTTGCAATATCTGTATGAGGAAGTGAAGCAAGTCTACCCCAATCTACCCGTTTACCAATGGTGGTCGCCCAATACCGCGGTTCCATCCAATTACGAAGGGACGTGGCTGCAAGCCGACGGCTGGATTATCGATCCCTACACGTTGACCGAGCAGTATACACCTTATCAGAACTTCTTGCCGCCCGATCCCTACCGAAGAATCGTGCCAAAATATCTCATTACGGGCAAGCCTCTGCTAAGCACCATCCCGGCGACTGCTGAACCGGCGTTTCAACCGATGTACGACCCGGCGACCACCCCGTTCAACAACCAAACGACGCTATGGAACGTCATGGATCATCAGCGGGCGATCAACATCGCCTATAATGTTCCAACGCTATTTTATTGGAGCAATTCGAACGGCAGTGTTTACTTTCCGAGCTACACCGGAGATCCGTTGTTGGATCAGCTTGAAACGTATGTGAATGCTCACGTCCAAGAGGCAGCCAATTTGCCGGCTGACTATTCGGGAAATGCCGCAATCGCCGACGTGTGGAATAACGGGCCGCAAACAATAGTCAACGTAACGTCGGGGCGGCCGGAAAATATCAGTTACGAACAGAAGTTCTACGGTTCGGAATTTCTAGAGCATAGCGAAGGAACCGGCTTTCGTGACATGGTCGTCGATGGCGAGGATCTTCGCATCCGTGGATTCACCAATCGCAATCCTGATACCACGATGATCTTTCACTTCCGCGCAAATGACGGCTTCGAAGACCCATTGGTTGCTTTGACGGCGAACATTGATGCCACCTTGAATGGACAAGTCCGTATTTCGGTTTCACGAAATGGGACAAACTGGTCGTCCGAGTCGATCACATCGGGGCACGGTGAGCAACTGGTCGAGTTGGCTACGTCGGGCTTGAGCGGATATGCATCGACACCAGACCTATGGGTCCGCGTGCGAATGAACGGAGCGCCGGGCAGCGTCGAGCACCCCCCTGTCCGCATCGACGACTTCCGGGTGTTGAACAATACCATTACGACGCAAACGATGTTGTTGAATGTCAATTTTGATAATGGCTACTTGGCGGGAAACCTATCAGGTCAAAACGGCGGCGTTAACGGCGGCCGTTGGTCGGCTCCCCCTAATAGCGGCCTTTTCGAAGTAGTTTTCGCCGGAACAAACAATATGGCCGCTGGGATGAGCAGGTGGAATAGTTTAGGCGAGGCGACAATCCCACTACTACAGCCCCTTAACACCGCCACAGACCATATACGCTTTGTATTTGACTTTTATCGGAACGATAACAATGATCAAGGAGTCATTTCTCTTCGCAGCAGCTCCTCTCGTGACAACGCCGGTTTAGGAGTGTCCATCGGAGCCGGCTCATTTCCCGAACTGCTTTTGGTCAAGGACAGTTTTTATACGCAACCTGCTGACGCCTATTACAGTACAGGGGTCCATATATCAAACGATCGCTGGTATTTGGTCGAGATTAACGCCAATGGCCAATCTGGTAAATACGATGCATATCTAACCGACCGTTCCACAGGCGCAAGAACCCTGCTTGCTGCCGGACTGACCTGGGAGACGCCAAATCAATTCGTGGACGAATTTTTCTATCTTCCACAAGGTCTCAGCGAAAGCCAGTTACTCTTGGACAATATTCGTGTGTTTGGCCAATCAATATCCCCGTCCATGCAACCAGGCGATTTCGAAAGTGATGGCGACGTCGATGGCGCGGACTTCGTTGTCTGGCAAACTCATTTCCCGACCGCCAGCGGGGCTACGCCCGGGACCGGCGATGCCGATAGCGACGGCGACGTGGACGGAGCGGACTTCGTCGTCTGGCAGACACATTTTCCCACAATTGCTCAACAGTCACTGGCAATTCCGGAGCCGTCACCGCTGAGACAATCGATCATCGCCGGTGGCGCGATCGCCCTGTTGCTTCAATTTCCGCGCCGAACCAATAAGAAGGAGTCCTTTCATGCACTTTCTCATGCCTGACTTGCGCTTTGGCTGTGCTACGTGCGAAGCGAACAGCGGTATTGCGAATGGGTCAGTGCCTCATTGTGGCAAATCCGTCAGTCGCCCAACAAACAATGGTGTGAAGGAATTACTTCGTGCCGGATTTACCTTGGTAGAGCTCTTAGTCGTCATTGCGATTATTGGCATCCTTATTGCCCTGCTTTTGCCCGCGGTTCAGGCTGCACGTGAAGCAGCTCGGAGAGCAAGCTGTTCAAATAATTTGAAGCAAATGTCGCTGGCGATTCACAATTATCACGGTGCGAATAATATTTTTCCAGATGGCGGAGGCTATGGCGTGCCACCTCAGCCCGGAATAACGTGGGCCTGGGGCGCTTTGATATTACCGTTTCTTGAAGAGGCGAATGCGCAGAATCTAATTAACTTTAAGGCCTCATACAACTCGACGGCAAATCAACAAGCAGTAAAAACATTGATTCCCACTTACCAGTGCCCCAGCGCGCCTCCCAATCAGCTAGTTTCCTCGACATTAGCATTTCCCGGCACCGAAGACTGTGCGGAGACAAATTATCTTTCCGTTGCAACCCATCGAGCGGTTTTGCAGGGCATTGATGACAAGGGAACTGGTGTTATGTTTGCCGCGTCGCGCACCAAAATGAAAGATATTACCGACGGAACGAGCAAAACACTTTTAATTTGCGAGGTGGATGTATTGGACAATGACCCATTTCCGACGACGTATCCGGCCTATTGTCCTGGCGGGGTCTGTCAGATGGGAAAGATTTGGTTCGCATGGGGCGGAGCAACTAGTTATTACGGCATCAATTCAAAGCCGTCGTTCGATGAAGGCGGAATTCAGAGTTGGCATGCGTCTGGCGCGAATTTTGCTTTTGCCGATGGTCATGTCTCATTCCTGTCGGAGATACTCAGCCGCACGGTGCTCAAGGCATTAACGACTCGGAATTTGGGAGAAACGGTCGATGGCCGATACTAATGAATTCCGAGATCGAGAAGTTCGCCAAATCGTTTGCTCGCAGGCAATTTATTGTCTCACACTTCACGTCGTCATCTTGACTTGTACGGGAGCAGCAGGTTGCAACAAGAGTCAGCCCCCGCAAATTGTGTTCGGCACCGTAACTGTGGGGAAAGATCCAGTTCAGGTCGGCCGTGTGTTCTTTGTTCCAGTCGAGGGAACAGAAGCACCGTTGTACCGTGGCCGAATCGTTGAAGGCCAATACCGAGTCGATGATCGCAGAGGCATTCTGCCGGGAAGATATCGCGTACAATTAGAAGCTCTTAAGAAGACAGGGCGTAAAACGACAACGGCGATTGGCGCCGAACGCGCAGAAGTCGACGAAACGATTTCTATCACACCGCTCGCATATCGCGGTGAAGATTCACCACTCGTAGTCGAGGTGCCCACGCCACTAGACGGAAGATATGACATTGCCGTACCGGTGCCTTAGCAACTTTGTGTGATTCGGTTTTTGCCCAACTGCAAATGAAAGCGACATGATCCTCCGAGTACTCCGATCTAATCGATAACAATGAAAACTCCCATCTTGGCATTCATACTAGGCTTGCTGCAATTACTTCGATTCGCTTGCGTGGATTTGCGAGAAAGCACAGCTGCAGAAGAAGCTGGAGGTGTTGACGTGGCCAGTGTGGCGGAGCCTCGAACATCTCCTGTGGATGTGAGCAACCGCGCACAGCTCTTTATTGACCGAAGTCTCGTGCGAGAATCGCAAGGAGTAGTGTTCACACAACATTCCGGTGTTAAGCATGCGAAAAATCCACTTTTGCGAGCGGATCAACCTTGGGAAGGATGGCGATTGGAAATTTTCGGCACTGTATTGTTCGACAGCGAAGAGCAGATTTTCAAAATGTGGTATGTCGGCGAATCCTTTGAGGACTTCCCTGATTACGCCGTTCTGTATGCAACAAGCACAGACGGCGTGAACTGGCAAAAGCCGCTGGTTGGAACCGTTGAGTCGAAGCGTGGCGGTAGACACAATGCAGTCGCCGAAGGCTATTTGTTGGCAAGTGTGATTAAAGATGAGGCGGATCTGGACCCCCGTCGTCGCTATAAAATGATTTGCTGGAGGCAGAAACATCCCTGGGGCCCGCAGACCATGATCTCTCCCGACGGATTACATTGGTCGCAAGTCAGCGAGAAGCCCATCTGCGCTTCTGCTGATGTCATTACAGGATTCTATGATCGATCGCGCCAGTTGTATGTCGCATTTCCGAAGCTGAATACCGTAGTGAATGGCATTGAAAGAAGGTGCTTTGGAATAACCACCAGCCGAGATTTTGCAAGTTGGACGCCCTCCCAGCTTGTGCTCGTTCCAGATGCCCGCGACGACTGCGGCTCTCTTGCACGAATCGAGCAAGTTCGTCCAATTCTCGATCGTCCCGACGCTCCCAGTTTGATGCGGACTGAATTTTATGGAATGGGCGCTTATCAGGCCGAAAGCTGCATCGTTGGTTTTCCTTGGGTGCTTACGATCAACAATAACGCTAGGTGGGGCAACCATGAGGGTCCGCAAGAAATTCAATTGGCCGTCTCGCGTGACCTCGTCCATTGGGAACGGCCGTTTCGCACGCCGGTGATCGAGATTGGCCAGCTCGATCAATGGGACGCCTCGTACCATACTTGCGCCGCTTCAGCAATTCGAGTGGGCGACGAAGTCTGGTTGTATTATGCCGGAGCAAACTATACACACGGATCTCCTGTTGTCTATCGCGAGAAGTTCGACGATGGCAAGACGACTGGCCGTGGAACAAAACAAACCAGTAGTATTGGGTTAGTAACTTGGAAGCTAGACCGATTCGTATCGGTTGATGCTTCAGCCGAGGGTGGCACGCTTACCACAGTTCCAATTACATTCCAAGGAAATCGGTTAGAGATAAATGCTGCAACAAAGCAATCCGGCGTTGTGACTGTCGAGTTGCTCGATGCCGCTGGCAGACCGATCGAGGGCCTAGCGTTCTCCGACGCATTCCGCGGCGATTCAATTCACCATGTTGTAACATTTTCTGAAAACACAGATGTGTCGACTCTTCAAAATCGACCGATTTCCCTACGCTTTCGGTTAACGAATGCAGAACTCTACAGTTTTGCGTTTCGCGGGAGTTAGGGCCGTTTCCCGAAAAACCCCGATTCACGTCGAGTGTCGTCTAAACTGCATTCGATCTACCACAAAACCTCATTAGCGTGACAAGGGTAGCCGCATGCAAGAGAAGCCTTATTTTCTAACGATGAGCATCGTCCTAGTGCTCATGGGTGCCTTCGGAAGCAATTTACAAGCGAGTAAGACCGATGGCTGGACGACTGCGGCGCCTAGGGACGAACTAACACCAAAGTTTGTGGCGATGAAAGATGCGGGCGGTGAGCCCATACTGGGAATCGAGCACGACGAGCGCGAAGGTCTGGATGGGTATTGGACGAAGGCATTTCCGGTCAAAGGAGGCCAGTGGTATCGATTTAGCGCACAACGAAAAACGACCAATGTGGCAGTTCCGCGACGAAGCTGCTTAGTCCGCATTTTGTGGACTGACGATCGAGGGGCAAAAGTGCCTCGCGATGAACCTCCTCACAGCGGTTATTCACCAGAATCGCTCGGCAATGTAGAAGCGGAGCATCCACGCGACGGTGCGACCGACGACCATGGCTGGTGCGCAGTCGTCGGCACCTATCGTGCGCCCCGACGAGCAACACGCGCAATCGTCGAACTTCACCTACAATGGGCGCCGCGCGGCACCGTCAAATATCGAGCAATTGCGTTGGATGAATCCGAGCCTTTGTCGAACCGCCTGGTACGTCTGGCAGCGATTCACTATTGTCCGCATGGCGGAAAGGCTCCGGCTGAGAACTGCCGTCAGTTTGCGCCGTTGATCGCCGAAGCGGCCCAGAGAAAGGCCGATCTCGTCGTTTTGCCTGAGACAATTAATTACGTTGGTCTCGACAAATCCTGCGCGGAAGTGGCAGAGTCCATTCCTGGTCAATCGACAGACTACTTTGCGGCATTGGCCAAACAGCATGATCTGTACCTTGTTGTCAGCTTATATGAACGGTCGAATCACTTGATATACAACACTGCGGTCTTGCTTGGGCCAGAGGGAACAATTGTCGGAAAATATCGCAAAGTCTGCCTTCCTCGCGAGGAGATCGAGAAAGGAGTCGCGCCGGGCAACGAGTATCCCGTCTTCGATACGCGTTTCGGAAAACTCGGCATGATGGTGTGCTACGACGGTTTTTTCCCAGAAGTCGCCCGGCAATTGACGAACAACGGCGCGGAAGTAATCGCTTGGCCCGTGTGGGGCTGTAATCCGGCGTTGGCCAGTGCGCGGGCTTGCGAAAACCACGTCTACCTTGTGAGCAGCACCTATTGTTCACCCGATCAACATTGGATGCTATCGGCCGTGTGGGACCACACCGGACATCCAATTGCTAAGGGTGACACGTTCGGCACCGTCGTCGCCGCCGAGGTTGATTTGTCGAAGCCGCTCATCTGGAACAGCTTGGGCGACTTCCATGCCGAGTTGCCAAGGCATCGCCCCGTCTGGAGCGAAAGCGCGGATCAATAACGGGTAATGCTGTGGCATTGTTTCGCCTATATTCGTCCGGTGACTAATTCAAATCCGTAAACCACCAACTCCGCTGGTGCGTACCCCATAGGCTCCACCGCTCGGGAGCATAAAAAAGGATCCTCCTGAGGAAGGCTCCGGGGGCACAGGAGGATCCCCAATGGTGAGCTTTCGGTGAACCTTTCAAAATACCCACAAATTCTGGTTGTCAGTCGGCGCGTAAAACCAGCCACTGATCGGCGGGTGAAAATCGGCCATTTTGAGAAAGGTTGGGTTCGGCGTAGAGGCCTTCTAGTCTCCGGCGTGTTGCCGGGGCGGAAGGAGGCTTCTGATGCCGAATCTGCTCAAGATGGCGAAAGTTCAGTCGATATTATCGCTTCATGCGCAAGGACGATCTCAGCGTGAGCTCGCGCGCACGCTTGGCGTGGACCGGGCTACGGTCCACAAGTACCTGCGGCTCGGGTTATGCGGGCCAAAACCCGCCATTGCGCCGGCCGGGTCCGACCCTTCAAAACCAGCCGCGCCGGGTACCGACGCAAAACCCGCCAGCGCGCCGATCGGTCCGCCGGGTCCGCCGAGTCGCTGCGAGCCGTATCGGGAAACGATTCTCGCGAAGGCGGCCGAAGGCTTGTCGGCGCAGCGGACCTACCAGGATCTCGTGGAGGGGGGCGCGGCGGTCGGATACGACAGCGTGCGGCGGTATCTGCGTCGCGTCGGCCACGTGCGACCGCTGCCGTTTCGGCGGATGGAGTGCGCCGCCGGCGACGAGGCGCAAGTTGACTTTGGCACCGGCGCGCCGATCATCGGTCCCGAGGGAAAACGCCGGCGGACACACGTATTTCGCATCGTGCTTTCGCACAGCCTTGAACATGTTCGGCCTTGATCTTCGTGTCGAGGAAACTGGCCAGGAATCGGTTGTAGCACAGGAGCAGGATATCCCCTTGGCCCTTGCGGGCTTCCCGCCGGGCGGCCTCCACAGCGAGCAGCGTCTTTCCTGTCCCGGCTCCGCCTTGCACCAGCATCCGCGGCTTCGGGTACTGCTCCAGGGCGTCCAATACGGCATACTGCTCCCGCTCAAGCGACAGCAACTGCTCGGCGGCAGCTTCCACGAGAACGCCCAGTGGCGGGATCAGGTCAAAATCTCCCCGAAGGAAGGCGGCAATGGCCTCAATGTCCTTGGGAGTGGGCATGTACCGGTTCCGCATGTCGCATTCCCGGCAGTACGCAGCGAGACGGTCGACAAACTGTGTGATCGGCCGACGCCGGTCTCGCGAGTCGTAGACCTGACGCGGATCAGCCTCGGTGCCAGTGACGTCGAACACGATGTCCGGGAACATTGCTCCGAACCCGAACAACAGCCGCGACCGCCGCTCGTCCTGCTGGTATTCGCGCCGAATGTCCTCTTCGAGCGCGAACATGCCGCTGGACGCTTGATCGAACGGGCTCTCGTGCTTCGAGTGGACATCACCGTACCGGTCAGTGAACCGCCAGATGCCTCCCTCGCGGGCAACGCCTCCCCCTTTCACCTCCAGGACGAAGATTCCCTTGCGCGTCAACAGCAGGAAATCGATCTCACCCCGCCGCTTGCTGGCATGTCGGGCCAGCCCAAGCGAGTGCAGGCATACCCAATCCTCCGTGCCGGGCGCGTCGCGGATTACCTCGAATAACCGCCGCTCCGCGCTGCTGCGGACATGCGGATGGATGGTGGACGGAATCATTCGTGCCACGCGTCGCCCTCCAGCAAACGATTGCACATCGACGCGCCCACGAGCACGGGCTCGTCATCAATTTCCGCGATTCGCACTACCACGATGTTCTCCGCCAGCTCGATCATCGAGGTCGCCTGATCCTGCTCTTTCAGGATGTTGACGGCACGAGCCAGAACCTGTTTCGCCAGCTGGTGGGATGCGCGGAGATGGGCGCTCCGCACCTCGCTGATCGCCATCAGGACGCTGTCCATTCGCGCGGCCAGCCTCTGGTCACTGGTCACGCAGGCCACCACTGCGACGTCGCGCTTGTAAGCCTGCGGAGCAATGATCTGGTCGTTATCGAGCCAGTTCCTAATCGTTTGATGCAAAAGCGGGCACCCGCCTGCGCGCAGGCGCGCATGCAGCTCCTCAGACGACAGGGGTTCGCGAGACGAGTATTCGATCAGGGCTTGCCTCCAGAGGGATGCCGTATTGCGCACGCCGGGTTCGAGGATCTCGTCGGCCGCCATCCGGATCACATCCTGGTCCGAACCGCGGTTGAACAGCAAGGCAGGCCAACGCCGAATTGACGATCATGTACTCCGAGATCGGACGCCCGCCGTTGCCGTCGTCAATTAGCATTCCATTGAGGAACGGCCAGGCGCCCACGGTGGCATCGAGCAGTGCCAGCCACGGCTCGCGGGCCGGCTCAATCAGATCGACGGCCAATTGGGCTATGAAGTTGTCGTCGAGGTAGTCGACGATTCCCAGCCGGTCGTCGATGGCATCCTGCTCACACGCGACGTAGCTTAGGGCTGCTCGCGCATATGATCTACGTTCCGCGCACCGGTCGGAGTCCCGAAGCACGCTGCTTAGGAATTCCAGGTTGTTGCATAGCCGGCGGAACAGACCGCAGGCTTCCAGACCGGCAAGTTCCTTACTTACGCGTTGTGCTGCCAATACAAGCGCACCGTCCTCCATCACTGGTCGCTCCAGAAGCTCCAAAAACAGTTGTTCTGCGACCTCCTGTTCTTCCTTGTTTAGAGCCGGTGGATTATAAACGGCGTGGTCACCGAGCCTCGTCCGGATCTCATGCACTGCGTAGCTGGCGATAAACGCATCGTCTGCCAAGCCGAATCGGGTTAGTTGCGGATAGTCAGCACCTGCCTGCAGTAGGTACAAGAGGCCGCCGCGCGCAATTTCGGCCAAATCAACGTCTTTGGAGTGGTTGATCAGGTACTTCGACAATACGGCGACATCACGCAATAGCGCGTGCTCAAACCCAAGTGCTGGAATTACCTCTTTTGCCCAGCAACATGCTTTGGCCAGAAGCTGTTCATCGGAGCCAGTCCAGTTCGCACGAAGCGAATCAAACGCTCGGAGGAGAAGTTCCCGGTCGGCATAGGTTAAATGGCTCATGTCTCACGCCGGACATTAACGATTCGTCAATGTCAATTGATGCTACGGATGTATTGGTTCAGCGGAACGTTGAGTTTAGAGGTGTCGAGCTTAGCGAGTGGTGGTAGATGAAGTGGACTCAAGGCAGTGTTGTTGGGATGCGTTTTGCGCTTTACGCCAAAAGCAAGGATTTCGAGGAAGGCCGGGGCGGCGCGAGGCCGCCCCGGCTTGCTTCTGGACCTGGTGCGGCGCTCAGGTTGCTCGCCAGCAGAGCCTTAGAGGGTGTTTCTTAATTGCTAGCATCGGTGTTGTCGGCTGGGCGGCCGGCAGAGGCGGTGGAGCATGAGCTGGATCATGGCGATTTGGATCATCGCTTCGCTGTTCTCGCAGAGTTCCTCG
>JADZDJ010000004.1 GCA_020851115.1 Pirellulales bacterium | reverse complement strand
TTCGCACGCTTTGCTAGAATGCCACGACAACCATGGCATTCTTCCATAGCTCACTGTCATCAAGCCCTATTCGCCAGCCCACGCACGTTTCGCATGCCCAACTTCAGGAATGTCGCTATTGTCGGGGTGGGTTTAATCGGCGGATCGATTGGCCTTGCTCTACGTAAGCGCGGTCTGGCAGTGAAAGTTACAGGTGTCGGCCGGAAAAAGTCCAGCTTGGATAAAGCATTAGGGGTCGGCGCCATTGACTTGGCGACGACAGATTTGGCCGCAGGCGTGGCGGATGCGGAAATCGTGATCGTGGCGACCCCGGTAGACATAATTGCTGAGTACGTGTGTCATACCGCATCGGCAGCACCAAACGTTCAGCTCATTACCGATGCTGGCAGCACCAAGGGCCAGATCTGCTCGGCGATCGACGCCGGGCTGGCGGGAAAGGCGAACCCGTATGTCGGCAGCCATCCGCTCGCCGGCGATCACCGAACCGGTCCGGAGTACAGCCGGGATGATTTGCTCGACGGAAAAACCGTAGTGATCACTCCCACCAAAAACACTTCTGCCAAGGTCCTGGAAAATGGACGCGAATTCTGGCAATCTTTGGGGGCGGTAGTCTGTGTGATGAGCCCGCAGGAGCATGACGAGGCTTTGGCGACCACCAGCCACCTGCCGCATCTCGCGGCATCGGCCCTGGCTAAGTGCACCCCCCAGGAATACCTGCAGCTCTCCGCGACCGGTTGGGCTGACACGACGCGAGTCGCCGCCGGCGATGCCGAGTTGTGGACCCAAATATTCCATCAGAATTCCGCGGCGATGATACCCGCCGTCGACAAGTTGATTTCTCAGCTCGCCGAGATGCGGACTCAGATGGCCATGGGCGAGTGGACTCGCCTGCAAGACACCCTTCAAGAAGCGAAACTAATTCGAGATGCTTTGGGAAATTGACATCCACCCACTTCCTGGAACGCCTGATCGCGATGGCGAGCATGTGGCGGGAATGGCGAGAGAATTGGGGATTGCCGACAACTTGTCGGTGCGGTCGGCTCGTGGTTTCCTATTGGACAGCACTTCCATTGATGAAGAGCAGGCCCAGCAGCTCGCCAAGGAACTGTTCGTCGATGGCACTGTTGAGCGGGCAGTCGTGGGCCACATAGGTGACGGGCAGTTGACTGCCGCTCCGTCTGGCTATGAGGCCGCGTTGCTGCAGGTGTTGCTGAAGCCCGGGGTGATGGATCCCGTGGCGCAGAGTGCCGAAGCTGCCGTCGCGGATTTTGGCTATTCGCTCACCGCCCTGCGCACTCTGCGCAAATACTGGATCGAAGGGGCAACTCCACGGCAGCTTGACGTCATCAGCACTCGCATTCTCGCCAATGATGCGATCGAACATACTGTTGCGGGCCCGCTGCCCTTCGATCGGCTGCAGCTGGGGAGTGAATACCAGTTCGAGTTGCGCACCGTCAAGTTACAGGGACTCGATGAATCAGGTCTGATGCGACTGAGCCGCGAGGGCCAGCTCTACCTGCAACTCGCTGAGATGCAGACGATCCAGAAGCACTTTGCTGATCTCGGTCGCGAGCCGACCGACATCGAATTGGAAACACTGGCCCAGACGTGGAGTGAGCACTGCAGCCACAAGACTCTGGCTGGCCGGATCTCCTACCGCGATGAGAGCGGCGAGCGACAGTTCAATAACATGCTCAAGGAGACCATTTTCGCAGCCACAACGGAATTGCGCAAACAGTGGGGCGACCAGGATTGGTGCGTAAGCGTATTTCGTGATAACGCCGGGATCGTGCAGTTCACGGATGAGTTTAACATCTGTTTCAAGGTCGAGACGCATAACCATCCCTCGGCACTGGAGCCTTATGGAGGCGCCAACACGGGAGTGGGGGGCGTAATCCGTGATACCATCGGCACGGGACTGGGTGCCAAGCCGATCTGCAATACCGATGTGTTCTGCTTCGCTCCACCGGACACGGCAATCGACACTCTGCCGCCGGGCGTGATTAATCCCAAGCAAGTGATGCGTGGTGTGGTGAGTGGAGTCCGCGACTACGGCAATCGCATGGGCATTCCGACCGTCAACGGCGCCGTGTATTTCGACCTACGTTACCTGGGAAATCCACTCGTTTATTGTGGAAACGTCGGCCTGATTCCTGTCGATAAGTCGTTCAAGCAACCGCAGCCTCATGATTTGATTGTCAGTGTTGGTGGTCGGACGGGCCGTGACGGCATTCATGGGGCCACCTTCTCGAGTGCCGAATTGACCCATGAGAGTGAAACACTTTCGGGCGGTGCCGTGCAAATCGGCAACGCTGTGGAAGAGAAAAAGGTGCTCGACGTGATCCTCGCGATCCGTGATCGCGGCTTATATACAGCGATCACCGACTGCGGCGCAGGGGGATTTAGCAGTGCCGTCGGCGAAATGGGGGAGGAAATCGGCGCCGAGGTATGGCTCGACTGCGCTCCTGTGAAGTACGCCGGACTAAGCTACACCGAGATTTGGATTTCCGAGGCCCAAGAACGCATGGTCCTGAGTGTGCCAGCGGGCAATTGGGACGAGCTGCATGCGATGTGCGAGGCCGAGGGAGTTGAAGCCACTGTCATTGGCAAGTTCGCTCCCACAGGTCGGCTGGTTCTCAAGTACGGCGAACATGTCGTAGGCGACCTGGCGATGGACTTGTTGCACAATGGTCGTCCGCCGGTGATTCGTTCCGCCAGTTACACGCCAACTGCGGCCCAATCTTTGGAACTGCCGGCCTCGCAGAGTGACTTCACCGATGAACTGTGCCGGATCTTGGGCACCTACAACGTGGCGAGCAAGGACTGGATCATCCGCCAGTATGACCACGAAGTGCAGGGCGGCAGTGTTGTGAAGCCGCTAGTGGGCGCGGCCTGCGACGGGCCGAGTGATGCGGCTATTGTCCGACCCGTGCTGCATTCGCGCAGGGGCGTAGTCATTGGCTGCGGCATGAATCCGCGCTATGGCGACATCGATACCTATCACATGGCCACGAGCGCCATCGATGAGGCGATCCGCAATTGCGTAGCCGTAGGGGCTGATCCCAGTCGCATCGCCTTATTGGATAACTTCTGTTGGGGCGATTGCGAGAAAAGCGAAACGCTGGGTTCACTTGTGCGGGCGGCTCTGGCGTGCCAGGACCTGTCGCTCGTACTGGAGACACCATTTATCAGCGGCAAGGATAGCCTGAACAACGAATTCAGTTTCTCCGATGATGCTGGCAATAAGCAGACGATTGCCATTCCGCCGTCGTTGTTGATCAGCGCGATGGGCCAGATCGTCGATGTTTCGCAAGCGGTTACGATGGATCTCAAGGACTCGGATGGCCTGCTGTACCTGGTGGGGGAAACGAAAGATGAGCTCGGCGGATCGCATTTCGCCCTCATTCACAACGTGGCAGGCGGTGAGATGCCGAAGGTTGATCCTGCTCGCGCAAAAGCGACATTTGCCGCGATGCACGCCGCCATCCAGGATAGTAGCGTTCGAGCGTGCCATGACCTGAGCGAGGGCGGTCTCGCCGTGGCGATTGCCGAGATGTGCTTCGCCGGTGGAATTGGGGCCGAGATCGAACTTGCAAATGTTCCGAAGAGTGCGAAGCTCTCTGCGGTTCAGTTGCTATTCAGTGAATCGAATACGCGCTTCCTATGTGAAGTGCGACCCGAACATGCGGCGGCCTTCGAGCAGCGTTTCGTTGGTCTGCCCGTTGCGTGTATCGGTCGTACTCAATCCGAGTCGCGGCTGACCATTGTTGAACGGGCGGGCGGACAGGTACTGATTGACGTGACTCTTACCACAC
>JADZDJ010000003.1 GCA_020851115.1 Pirellulales bacterium | reverse complement strand
TTCGCGCGATCCAAAGCCGACGTCGCTGCCGAGAAACAAACTACCCCCGCCGAGTTGGAGCATGCCTGCCTGGAAGCTGACGCGAGTGCGCAGCGACGGCTTCTCGAACAACATGCCAATCACACGACCTGGAAGGAGAGCTTCGCGCACACCTTGACCATGTTTTTCTTTGAGATCATCGGTGATTGCAAAGATTCGCTCGATTTCGGCTGAGGTCAGATCGGTAATGGTGAGCAGGTGATGCATGCCAAGGGTTCAGTGGGCAGGGGTCAGGGGTCAGAATCGGGAGCTGGGTAAACGATCGGAGAAAATCTCAATGCTAGCCGGCGGCATGTTGCTTTAGTACGGCTGCGACAATATCGCAGCCTTCATGGACCTGCTCTTCCAAAATATTCAGCGCAGGCAGCAAGCGAATGACCGTGCCATGGGTGCAATTGACCAGCAGGCGACGATCGAGACAGTCTTTCACGAAGGGTGTGCCGTCAATATTCAGATCCACGCCGATCATTGCACCCAAAATGCGAATCTCACGAATGAGATTGCATTGCTGCTTCAGCGATTCGAAGCGCGTGCGGAAGATTTCGCCAATCCGACGGCCTCGTTCGAGTAGTTCCTCGTCTTCGACGGCCTCGATGTACGCCAAGCCGGCGCGAGCGGCGATTGGATTGCCGCCAAATGTAGCGGCGTGCATTCCAGGTCGCAGGCTGGGAGCGATTTCCGGCTTGACCAGCATTGCCCCGCCGGTGATTCCACCACAAATCGCTTTGGCGAGCGTCATTACATCGGGCGTGACACCGAAGTGCTGGTAGGCAAACCATTCGCCCGTGCGACCGCAGCCGGTTTGCACTTCGTCGAAAATCAGCAGCAAGTTGTTCTCGTCGCAAAGCTCGCGGAGGCCCTGCAAGAATCCCTCCGGCGGGATATTGATGCCCCCTTCGCCTTGAATCGGCTCGACCAGAATGGCCGCCGTCTCGCGGTCGATGAGTTTTTTTACAGCCTCCAAATCGCCGAACGGAGCGTAGACAAATCCGGCGACCAGTGGCCCTAAACCCTCGTGATACTTCGGCTGGGCTGTCGCGGTCACTGCCGCAAGAGTTCGGCCGTGAAAGCCTCCTTGAAAGGTGATGATCTTGTAGCGTTCCTTGGGCGTATGCAGCCGAGCGAGCTTGATCGCGGCTTCATTTGCTTCAGCCCCCGAATTGCAAAAAAAGGCTTGCCCGCCGAAACTGCGTTCCGATAGGGCTTGCGCCCATTGCCCTTGCCACGGCGTATGCCAGGTGTTCGGCACATGAATCAGCGTCGCTACTTGTTCCTGCACGGCTTCGACCACGGCCGGCGGGCAATGACCGAGCAAATTGCAGCCCCAGCCGGGAAAAAAATCGAGATAACGATTTCCCTCAGCGTCCCACACATAAGAGCCTTCGCCGCGCACCAGCGACACGGGAAACCGCGTGTAATTGGGCACGACAAATTGGCGGAACAGGTCGAGCGTGTCGGCAGAGGAAAGGGTGGCGGTGGCAGGCATGGGCGGAAGGGTTTAGGGTTCAGGAAAGATGCAGGGACATTGTGATTTCAGCGGTGATTCGCGGTTGATTGCTCGTTCCCAAGCTCTACGCTCTGCATGGGAATGAGCATTATTCGTCGCGCAGCATTTCGGTTCCAACACCTTTGTTCGTATAAATTTCGAGCAGCAGCGAGTGGCGAACTCGGCCGTCGATGATGTGGACTTTTCGGACTCCTTGATCGAGTGTGTCGAGGCAGGCTTCGACTTTGGGAATCATTCCGCTTTCGATCACGCCATCTTGAATTAGCTTTCGAGCTTGCATGGCGGTGAGCGAATGGATCAGTGTGTGGGGATCGTCTTTCTTTAACCGCACACCGTTCACGTCGCTGAGATACATCAATTTCTCAGCGCCGAGCGCGGTGGCGACGGCCGTGGCGGCCGTGTCGGCGTTCACATTGAACTTTTCGCCATTGATGCCGAGACACATCGAAGGGATCACGGGAACTTGGCCGGCGTAGCACAGGTTCTCAATCGTCGTGCGATCGACCCGTGTCACTGTGCCGACATGACCCAAATCTATGTCATGGCCTTCCGCGTCTTTGATCGTCAGTCGCTCGCCGAACAAGACATTGGTACTGCGGAAATTTAGCGGCATCGCCCGGCCGCCGAATTCTTCAATCTTCGCAGCAATGTTTTCGCACGTTTCGTATGCCAACACTTGCTCGACGATCGCCAGAGTAGCATCGTCGGTGTACCTGCGGCCCTGAATTTTTCGCGGTGTCAGCCCAGCTTCCGCCATGGCCCTGTCGATCTTCGCTCCGCCACCGTGGACGACCACCGGTCGCATGCCAACGGTTTCCATGAAGACGATGTCGATCAAGAGGTGGTACAATGCCCGCTCGTCCTCCATGACACTGCCGCCGAGCTTGATGACGGTCACTTTGTCGCGGAACCGTCGAATCCAGCCGAGGGCCTCGATCAGCACATCAGCCTTTTCCATCGCGTGTTGCTGGTGCTTTTCGACGGTCACTGGCAAGGATCCTTGAAAACGACGATTGAGCGATCGGCAACGAAAAAACCGCGGATGGTCGCGGATGGTCGCGGATGGAATTTCAAGACCACGATTGCGATCGATTCCAATCCGTAATCATCCGCGATAGTCCGCGGCACTCTAGCCTCGCGCCAAATTTCCGGCCGCATCCCCAGGAACTGCGGCCGTCGGAAGCCAAACCGACAATTTTAGAATTGCTTCAAGAGGTGTCAACGTTCATCTGGGGAGTTTCTGGGCAAATTGCCATTTCACGTTAGGCACGATTCGACGTAAGGCCAACGTGGTGACCAAGGGAACGGTGGAAACTGCTGTGCGGCGTTTTCCGACTTCGTCATTTGCTGTTATGGTGGGTTTCCATGTCATACTGCTTCCGAAGTGTTGATTTCGCTTGCGGGGATTTGTTGGCACCGACCGGTACGGAAGCCCACTGAGGCCGAAAGTCTTACCCTACTCGAGAGGGCTAGTAAAAATCCCGGACTTAGCCAGCCAAGAAGCTCCCGCATCGAACATTTCCTCCAATCGAATTATGCGGAAAACCTCGTCGCTCGATCGGGGTTTATTAATCCAGAGACGTTTGAGCGCTGGTTTCGGCCGGTCGCGATCCTTAAACTTACGAGATAAGAGTAGGATTTCTTGCCTCGATCCGCGCAAGTCAGGTTCGTTCCCTTGGCGATTAGCGAATCTTCCGCGCAGAGATATACGTTGCACGATCCCGATGTGCGACTGATGCTGGAAGTGCGCGACGACAAGGCGGCTGCCTTTGATGAGTTGGTGCTGCGTTACCAAAACCGCTTAGTTACGGTGCTCGAGCATCTCGTCGGCCGGCGCGACCTGGCCGAAGACCTTACCCAAGACGTATTTCTGCGAGTTTACCGGTCGCGAAAGCGCTACGTGCCGGGGGCGCAGTTTTCGACGTGGCTATTTACGATTGCCAACAATGTGGCTTCCAATGCGCTTCGCAGTCAGGCACGGCGACATGAAGTCCATTGGAAAGGTAAGACTGGCGACTCGACCGGCGCATTTGGCCTCGAACAAATGGCGGTCGCAGCCAGTGCATTCATGCCGGGACGACAGTTGGACAAGGCCGAGATGCGCGAAATAGTCCGCGAAGCCGTCGGCACACTTAACGAACGCCAACGGATGGCCGTGCTCCTGAGTAAGTTTGAAAACATGAACTACGACGATATTGCCGAAGCCATGAAGATGACTCCGCAAGCAGTGAAGTCGCTCTTGTCGCGAGCGCGCGGGAACTTGCGGGCGGTGCTTGAGCCGTATTTGGAACGAGGGGAAAAGCTCTGAACTCCGAGTTGTGATCAATGATCGGCGGACATGAGTTCTCCTGCTCAATGCGCATTGCTCGTAGCTAGCCAACCATCATGCCCAACCTTCCAATCAACAGCGATCAACTCGACGAACAGCTCACGGCATATCTCGACGGCGAACTCCCGCCAGCCGAGGCGAGGCAAGTCGAAGACATGCTCGCGGACGATCAGCGCGCACGTCGAAGGTTGAACCAATTAGCCTCCTCGTGGGATCTGCTCGATCGACTTCCGCGCGCAGCGGTCGACGAGAATTTTACCCGCAGCACGGTCGAAATGGTGGCGCTTTCGACCGAAGAAGACATCGCCCAGGCTGTCGCTGCCGAGCCGTCGAGGCGACAAATGCGTTGGTTGGCTGCGGCGGTGATCGCGCTGTTGGCCGCGGGCGTCGGGTTTACAGCCGTGAGCGTCGCGATGCCTAAGAATAACGACGCCTTGCTGCGCGATCTGCCCGTCGTGGCAAACTTCGAGCTTTATCATTCGGTGGGAAGCGTCGAACTATTGCGCCAGCTCGACGTGGCCAACGTTTTCCCAACCGAAGCATCGCTTCGCGTTCATAGCCGGCCGTTCGGCGGATTCCCCCGGGATCGCAACGATTTGCGACCTGAACCGGAAAAGCCACTCATTGCGGTCCCTAGTTCCATTGATAATCGTCGCCAATGGCTTCAAGACAATATCTCCTCGCCGGAAGCCAAGCTCGAACTGCGTCGCAGCTTCGAGCGGTTTTTATCGCTTCCCTTAGCGGAACAGGATTCGCTGCGGCTGCTCGACAGCGAATTGAACCGAGCGGGAAATCGTGAGCAATTAGCTCGTATCATGCAGCGATACAACGACTGGCTTTCGATGCTATCGACGGCGCAGCGCGGCGCGCTCGAAGATTTGCCGATCCAGAAAAAAATGGCGGAAATCGAGCGAATCAAGCACGATCGCGAGCAGTGGTTCTTCGGCGGCAATCGCTTGAACGCCTTGCAAGAATTTGCCAAGCGACACGAGCAGGAATTATTGAAGTCGTTGCCGCTATCGACGCAACAAGCTCTGAGCAAAATGAAAGGTAGCGATGACCACGATCGGCGGCGATACTTCGGTCGTTTGGCCTGGGACGCGATGGGAAATGCCGATGTGCTTGTACCACTGATTACCGAAGAAGATGTTCCACTATTTATCAGCCAGCTTTCGCCAGATTCATCGCTTCGAAAGCAACTCAATGCCGACAACAAACAGCGGCTGCGCCTCCTGGGCGAGTCGATCCGGTCTGGTGCTTATGTCCGCGAATTGACCTCGCGCGGTTTCGGCCCAGCGTTAAGCGGAAGGCGTGGAAGCGTTCGCTGGCAGCAATTGGTCCGAGACCTTCCTGAAAATGAACGCAAGCAACTCGAAGGGATGTCGGACTCTGAAAAGTTTCAGACCCTGTGGCGGAAGTTCAATGCCGAATCGATTCGCTTCGGTCCCGGGAATGGTCGGCCCCCGGCAGATGACGGCCGGCATGGGCCTCGTCTCAACGGCATGCCAAGAGAAAGTTTCCATCGGGATCAAATCAATTCACCTGGACCACCGCCGGATGAATTTGATCGGCGGAGCGGCCTCGAACATCGGCCGTTCGCACCTCCTCCTGGCGAAGATCGGCAACAGTGAAGTTGGACAGGCAGTCTTTCATCGCATCAGCATGACAGCTGCGGCATTCCGCCGCCGTCTAGGCCCTGCTTTCGCAGTAGTCATTCTTCCGGCCTGCGCAAAAAATATCATGCACACACAGTTTGCCGAAGTGATGAATACGCTCGGCTGTGCTGCTCGAAGCGGCTGCCGGGGCAAAATTGGAATCCGACATCTGGGTAGTCGATTCTCCTGAATGGGCATGGACCAGCTCGGCGACACGCGACGGAAGTGCGGAAATTCTGCCAAGACTTCCCAAAGCGAGCGGACCTGATGCCAGTAGAAATGCTCAATCTCCTGATGATTGCCACATTCGGCGCCATCTGTCTATTCATCGGACGAATTCTTACGCGGCAGGCGGTGCGGAAGGCGCGGCAGGGGTAATTCGCGATCTAGTTCGCACATTGCTGAGTAGCAGGGCAACTCATTTCCGTTGCAGTTGCGCTTCAGGACAATGCCCGTTACGTTGCTCAAAAAGGTTTGGCATCGACAATCGGACAAACCTACGTAACCTTTGAAACCGTGCGGATTTACAAATCGGAAACAGTGTAACGGCTCGCTTACCAGCGTCGATAGAATTGAGACTCCATGATCCGAGCGCGTTGCTGATCCGCCAACGCTACAAATTCTGCCCGACGGCTGCGCCGGCGATCATTGCCATCCAGCCGAGGAAGACTTGCGCGGCAACGAAGGCAAGTGCGGAGAAGAGGCCGCTTTGCTTTTGCAGATCGAATGTATCCGCGGCGAAGGTGCTATAGGTGGTGAACGCGCCGAGGAAACCGGTGAACGCAAGTAGGCGAATCGGGTGTGTCGCGGGATAATCGTGTCGAAAATACTCGATCAGGAAGCCGAAAATCAAGCAGCCGGCCGCGTTCACCGCAAGTGTGCCAACGTGCCAAACGACGCTCATGCGTTCCGGTAGCAGGCGATGCAGCAGTTCGTAACTGACCCAGCGCAATAGCGACCCTGCAGCGCCGGCCAGGGCGACACAGGCAATGCGGAACCAAAGCGTGTCTGGCATGAGAAAAAGGCGGTGGGCGGCTCTGGGAAGTTCTAGCGGAACGCGCTATACGCCGACTCCTGCCCTCTGGTTCCCGACGCCTGTTCCCGGAAAACGATCTTGCAGGGCTTGGACGGTCAACGCTTCTTCTTGCATTGCTTCCATCGCTCGCACGCAGGCATCGGCAGCCGGAATCGTCGTAACGCAAGGGATGCCGTGCTGCACGGCGGCAGCACGAATGCGGCCTTCGTCGGTGCGGGCGCCTTTGCCGCGCGGCGTGTTCATAATGAGTTGTACGGCGCCATTCTTTAGGTAATCGAGCACGTTAGGGTGGCCTTCCTGAAGCTTCTTGAGCGGTTCGGCCGGCACGCCCGATTCCGACAATGTGCGCGCCGTACCTTCCGTGGCCAACAGCGTGTAGCCGCGCTCGACGAGGCGCCTGCCCAATCCAACCATGTGCATTTTCGCCGATTTTGACGCGACGCTGATAAAAATATTGCCCGACTTGGGCAGCACAACTCCGGCGGCAAGCTGACTCTTGGCGAACGCAATGGAAAACCGGTTGCTGACTCCCATCACTTCGCCCGTGGATCGCATTTCCGGGCCAAGCACAATATCGACGCCGGCGAATTTGGCAAACGGCAAGACACTTTCCTTGACCGACACATGCGCAGGGATCGGCTCATTTTCGATCCCTTGCTCATCGAGCGAAACGCCTGCCATCACCTTTGCAGCAACGGCAGCAACGGGCAAGCCGGTGGCTTTGGCGACGAAAGGCACAGTCCGGCTGGCGCGCGGATTGACTTCCAGCACGTAGAGCACTGGTTTGCCCTCTTCGCGTTTGATGGCGTATTGAATGTTCATCAGCCCGACAACTCGCAGGCATTTAGCCAGGGCATATGTGGCCTCGCGAATTTCCTGCAAAATTGGTCCGGCAAGGCTGTATGGCGGAATCGCGCAGGCCGAGTCGCCGGAGTGGACGCCGGCTTCTTCAATGTGCTCCATAATACCCGCGACGACGACGCGCTGACCATCGCTGATGGCGTCAACATCGACTTCAATCGCGTCTTCGAGGAAACGGTCGATCAAGACTGGCTGACCTTGAGAGACGATGAAGGCCTCGGTCACGAATTTATCGAGTTGCGATTGGTCATAGCAGATTTCCATCGCCCGCCCGCCCAGGACGAAACTGGGGCGGACGAGGTTTGGATAGCCAATGCGAGTTGCTTCAGCGCGGGCCTGATCCATGGTGCGCGCGATGCCATTGGCTGGCTGTCGCAGGCCGAGTCGCTGCAACAATTGTTGAAACTTCTCGCGATCTTCCGCATCGTCGATCGTATCGACGCTAGTGCCGATAATCGGCACTCCGGCCGTTTGTAGCGCGCGGGCCAGGTTCAGCGGCGTTTGGCCGCCGAATTGGACAATCACACCGTCGGGCTGGACGCGGTCGCAGATATTGAGGACGTCTTCGACCGTCAGTGGCTCGAAAAACAGCAAATCGCTCGTGTCGTAGTCGGTGCTGACGGTCTCGGGGTTCGAATTGACCATGACGCTTTCAATGCCTAAATCGTGCAGGGCAAAGCTCGCGTGACAGCAACAGTAGTCGAACTCAATCCCTTGGCCAATCCGGTTTGGGCCGCCGCCGAGGATGACGATCCGCTTCCCACCGGCAGGTTTGGCAGGGACTTCGTCCTCGTCTTCGTAAGCCGAATAATAATACGGGGTATAGGCTTCGAACTCCGCCGCGCAGGTATCGACCGACTTGAACGTGGCGACGATGCCGCGGCGTTTGCGGTCGGCGCGGACGTTCATTTCGGTGTCGTGCAGAATGGTGGCGAGCTGGCGATCGGAAAAGCCTGCCTGCTTGGCGCGGCGGAGGTGCTCGTCGCTAACGTCGTTTAGCCGCTTGTAGTTGCGCAGCTCATCCTCGAGTTCGACAATTTGCTGGCATTGATCCAGAAACCACGGATCGATGTAGGTAAGATCGAAGATTTCCTTTGCGGTCATGCCGCCTTTGAACGCATAGCGAATGTACCAGACACGATCGGCGTTCGGCACGGCGAGCTTTGCACGGATGTCGCCGCGCGAGGGTTGCAGCGGGGTTCCCCACAGATCTTTGCCGTCGCAGCCGAAGCCGAAGCTGCCGACTTCGAGGCCGCGCAATGCCTTTTGAAACGCTTCTTTGAACGTGCGGCCAATCGCCATCGTCTCGCCGACGCTTTTCATTTGCGTGGTGAGCCGGCTGTCGGCCTCGGGGAATTTTTCAAAGGCAAACCGCGGAATTTTCACGACGACGTAATCGATCGTCGGCTCGAAACAAGCCATCGTTTCGCGCGTGATGTCGTTGGGCAATTCGTGCAGGCGGTAGCCGACGGCCAATTTCGCGGCAATTTTCGCAATCGGGAAGCCGGTCGCCTTGCTTGCCAGCGCGCTTGACCGGCTGACGCGCGGGTTCATTTCAATCACAACCATGCGGCCGTTTTTCGGATCGATCGCGAACTGAATATTCGAGCCGCCAGTTTCGACGCCGATTTCGCGGATCACCGCGAGTGAGGCGTCGCGCATTCGCTGGTATTCCTTGTCGGAGAGCGTTTGGGCCGGGGCGACGGTAATCGAGTCGCCGGTGTGAACGCCCATCGGATCGAAATTTTCGATCGAGCAGATGATGACGACGTTGTCGTCGGCGTCGCGCATCACCTCCATTTCGTATTCTTTCCAGCCGAGGATGCTCTCTTCGATCAATACTTCGTGGACTGGCGAAAGTTCAAGTCCGCGACGGACGATCTCTTCGAACTCTTCGCGATTGTAGGCGAAGCCGCCGCCGCTGCCGCCGAGCGTGAAGCTGGGGCGAATCACGCACGGCAGACCGATTTCATTGAGCGCTTCGCGGGCTTCGTCGATCGATTTGACGGTTCGACCGCGGGCGATATCGAGACCGATTTTGAGCATCGCCTGCTTGAACAGTTCGCGGTCTTCGGCCTTGGCGATGACTTCGGCATTGGCACCGATCATTTCGACGCCGTACTTTTCCAGCACACCGTGTTTGGCCAATTCCATCGCCAGATTGAGGCCCGTTTGCCCGCCGAGCGTCGGCAGCACCGCGTCGGGCCGCTCGGCGTCGATTACTTTGCCGACCATCTCCCAGGTGAGCGGCTCGATGTACGTGCGGTCGGCCGTGCCAGGATCGGTCATGATCGTGGCCGGGTTTGAATTCACGAGCACGACTTCGTACCCTTCCTCACGCAAAGCTTTGCAAGCCTGCGTTCCGGAATAGTCGAACTCGCACGCTTGGCCGATGACAATAGGCCCAGAGCCGATGATCAGGATTTTGTGAATGTCGTTGCGACGAGGCACGGAAGCGGTTCCTTCGGTTGTGCGTAGCTACGGAGCGGTCGGACGAGCGAAAATTCTCCAAGGGAGCGCAGCGCGGGCGCAACGATGTATTGTACGAGCGGCCCGGCCGCGAAAACTAAAATTTCACGAGTTTAGCATGAAGGGGGCGGGGTCTTCAAGCGGCTTGGGTGTTGAGCGTGTGATCCTGGCCGATTCCGTAATCGTGATCTGACCTGCAAATACCCCAGCACAAGCGGTGCCGACCAAGCCAAACGGATTGCAAATTCCGCGAGTGACGGTTCACGCGGATAAAGCGTCCTTAAAGGCAACCCAAAGTTACGCAATTCAAAGTCGGGGATTACTTTGCAAATCGTGGCGAGAACCGCCACAATCAGTGTCAGCCAAAGTAAGTCGCGTATGGAGAAACGGATTTTCATTGGTGTCTACGGTGCCACGGCTGCGGTGCCGAACTGCTGAACGTGCTCGTCGAACGCGAACTCCTGTTGGATGTCAAGCCGCTGCATCAGCCCATGACTGGTGCAGTCGGTGAAGCTCTGCTTCTATTCGGCGAAGCCATTGAAGATTTCCCTGTCGCGGAAGAAATCACTTGCTGAAATAATCATGCTTTCTGTAGACTTGCAATCGATCACGTGCGTCCTAAATGTCACCGCGCGAATTGAATTATAGGCTGATTTGGTCGTCACCGTCGAGCAATAAGACAAATTGCTTTTTTCAGGCCGCATCATGCAGAAGCCTACCTCGTCAGCAAGGGTGAAGTGGACAATGGCTCGTAAACCTACGCGGACACTCCCTAGTTCATCGATCCATTAAGGTGGAAAAAGCGCTGCTTCGCGGTAGGGTGCAAAGCAATGAACTCTCCCCAGAGTACATCTACGATCAACGCTTCGCAGCCCGCGGTGGTAGCGGCCGCGGATTTATCGACCGCGATCGCCCGGCATTGGGGTTTCAAGAGCTTGCGGCCGCTGCAAGATGCGGCAATGCGTGCGGTGCTCAGCGGCCAAGACTCGCTCGTCGTGTTGCCGACCGGCGGCGGCAAATCGCTGTGTTATCAGGCGCCGGCTGTGGCCCGAGGCGATACGACCGTCGTCGTGTCGCCCCTCATTTCGCTGATGAAAGATCAGGTCGATTCACTGCGGGCCGTGGGCGTTCCGGCCGTGGCTCTGAACAGCTCGCTGGATGCCAGCGAAAGTCGGGCGGCAGTTCATGCGGTTCGCAATCGGCAGATACGGCTGTTGTTTGTTTCGCCGGAGCGGCTTGCGCTCGACAGCTTTCGGCAGTTGCTCATCGAGATTGACGTGCAGCGGTTCGCCCTCGATGAGGCCCACTGCATTAGTCAATGGGGGCACGATTTTCGGCCGGAATATCGACAACTGAAATTCTTGAAGCAGCAGTTTCCTCGAGCGTCAGTGCATGGCTTTACGGCGACGGCCACGCCGCAAGTGCGCCGTGACATTGTCGAGCAGCTTGGATTGCGGCAGCCGGAAGTGTTGGTGGGAAACTTCGATCGGCCAAACCTGACCTATCGGGTAGTGCCGCGCAGCGATGTCTATGCTCAGACCTTGGAACTGATCGAGCGGCATCGAGGCGAGGCCGGCATAGTTTACTGCATCCGTCGGCGCGACGTGGACGATCTGACCGAGCATCTGAAATCCGCGGGCATCGATGTATTGCCGTATCACGCGGGGCTTGACGCAGGCACGCGAAAGAGCGTTCAAACGGCCTTTAAGCAAGAGCGCTGCGACTTGGTCGTCGCGACGGTGGCGTTTGGCATGGGCATCGATCGCTCGAACATTCGATTCGTATTGCACACGGGAATTCCGAAATCCATCGAGCATTATCAACAAGAAACGGGGCGTGCAGGTCGCGATGGCTTGGAGGCCGAATGCGTACTGATCTATTCCGCGGCCGATGTGATGACGTGGAAGCGGCTGCTCACAAAATCGGTGGCGGAGTCGGAGCAACCGGTCGCTCCGGAATATCTCCAAAGCGCTATCAGGCATTTGAACGACATGGACGCTTACTGCCGACCGCTCGTTTGCCGTCATCAATCGCTTGTGAAGTATTTTGGCCAGCAGTATGACAGCGGGCCTTGCCAGGCGTGCGACGTTTGCTTGGAAGATACGCTGACGGAGCCGGTCGAGGACGCCCAAACGGTGGCCAAGAAGATTCTCTCTTGCGTGGGCAGAGTCGATCAAAGGTTCGGAGTGAGCCATGTGGTCCGCGTGCTGCTTGGTGATCATGTTGCTGCCTTGCGGTCGCGCGGACACGATCGGTTGTCAACCTTTGGGCTGCTCAAGGACTGCGGTAAGAACGAAGTGCGCGATTGGGTTTATCAATTGGTGAAACTGCAAGTGTTGGTACAAACCAGTGACGAGTATCCGGTCTTGCAACTGAACGATGCAAGTTGGGAAGTGATGCGCGACCAGCGAAAGATCAGCCTTGTGCGACGGCACAAATTGGCAGCGCCGACAAGGCGTTCGAAGGCCGACGTCACTTCGTGGGAAGGGGTCGATCGAGAGCTATTTGACGCGTTGCGCACACTCCGACGCGGCTATGCCGAAGACCGCGGCGTGCCGCCGTATGTGATTTTCAACGACGCGACGCTGCGTGAAATGGCCCGCGTGCGACCGTCGAACCTGGAGAAGTTGCGGTTGATTTATGGCATCGGCGAAAGAAAGCTCGCGGAATTCGGCGCGGCCATGCTCGCCGCGATCGACGAGCATTGCCAGTGCCGAAATCTCTCGCGCGATCGTCCATCGGCACCCCCGGCGACATCGATCATTCCGCCAAAATCGACCGGCACTCGGCCCCCCAGGATCGAGAAACAAAAGGCGAAGACGTTGTTCCACGTTGGCACGAGTGTGGCGGAGGTTGCCCAGAAAACCGGACGAGCGCAGAGCACGATCTACGGATACTTGTGCGAGTACATCCGGGATGAGCGGCCTGCCTCGGTGGAGCCGTGGGTGCAACCCGAAGTTTATCAACTCGTTTCCGCGACGGTCGACCGATTGCAAGCACAATCACTCAAGCCGGTGTTTCTCGCGCTCGACGGCAAAATCAGCTACGACGACATTCGTGTGGTGATGGTTCATCGGGCGGTGCAAGCGAGCAGCACTCGGACGTGATACGTTCTCGATGCGCCGACCAGAGTACTTCAAGAGATCCAGCGCAAGGTAGGTTGTCGGTGCAACGGGATGCGTGGGCGCTCAATCTCTTTCGGCCGCCGGATCGAGCACGATGGGGAAATCAACGACAATTGCCGCGCCCCCCCCTGGCTTACTGTCGGTGATCGCGCGCGTTCCCAGTAGTCGGGCACGCTGACGAATGCCTTGCAGTCCATACCGATCTTCGCGGACCGCGCCAGGGTCAAACCCCTTCCCCCAATCGCGGACAATCAGCCTCAGCCATTCGCCATGTTGCAGCAGTTCGACTTGAGCGCGTTTCGCACCGCTGTGCTTGCGGATGTTGGAAAGCGCCTCTTGGGCAATGCGGAAGATCGCAATTTCCAATGTTGGCGCCAGGCGACCGCACGGCGCATACTCGATGAACTTCAAATCGGGAATGTCGTGCTGGAATTCGCTAACCAAATACCGCAAGCTTTCGACGACGCCGCGCTCGTCCAAGATCGGGGGGCGTAGCCCGCCGATCAACCGCCGTCCTTCGTCCAGCGCTTCACGCAACAAACTCACGCCGCGCTGATAATCGGTGCGGGCTGCCGTCGGCATCGACTCGGACTTCCCAGCGGCTGCTTCCAAATGCAGCAACCCTGCGGTTAAATATTGCACCAGCCCATCATGGATTTCGTAGGACACGAGTTGGCGTTCCCGTTCCTGTAAATCGAGCAATCGACGCAATGCATCGCGTTCGCGTTGCAGTTGATTCTCGACAATCTTACGCTGCGTAATGTTGGTAGCGAGCAATACGACGGAGACGATCTGGCCGCCTTGCCGAATTGGCCCAATTCGCACCGTATACCAGGCGTTTCCGCCGCCAACGGCGTGGCTTTCGACTTCGTAGCTTTGCGGCTCGCCCGTTTTCATTAGAGCATCAAAGGCCCTGAGGATCGTGTTGCGGTATTCATCATCGACATACTCGTAGATCGATTTGCCGATCGATTCCAAAGCCGTTGGCAGGGAGCGATTCAAATAGCGGATCGTTCCGTCAGGATCCGTCAGCACGACGATCTCCGGCGCATTCTCCACCAGCGAGCGCCATTTTTCTTCACTTTGCTCGAGCCGCGCTTCCGCTTCTTTGGCGTTGGTGATATCGCGCAGCGAGCCGGCCATGCGAATCACATGAGCGGCTTCGTTCGAGATAGCTTGTCCTCGCGCACTGAACCAGCGATATCGCCCCGATTTGGTCCGCAGGCGGTATTCCACATCGTATGGCTCACGGCGACAGATATGAGCATCGAGCGCCTGGATAATTCGATCATGGTCGTCGGGATGTAGTCTCGATTCCCATGAAGCAAGCACCGGGGGAAAATCATCCGACTGACCGAATCCCAACAATTCCTTAAAACGGCAGGAATACCAGATCTCCGTGTCGGGCAAGTGCCAGACAGTCCCATGCACGAGCAAATCCCATAAGCCGTCGTTCGCTCCATGCACGGCCAACTTAAATCGTTCGACGCTGTCTAGCAATTGGCGTTCAACTTGTTCGCGACGGGCACGGTTCCAGGCGCGCTCGACCGCGACGCGCAATCTTACGCGCAATACACCCGTTGGGGCCGGCCAGGGAAGATAGTCGTCGGCGCCTGAATCGAACATCTGCTCCAATTCCTCTACGGCAGTGCTGTCGGTGGCCAATACAAGGATGGCTTGGCGTGGTGGGCACTTTTCGCGAATCACCTGACACCAGGAGAGTCCACGGTCGGGCGGCTGCCATGCCCCAACCATGAGTTGGTAATTCCCCGAGGCTACACGGAGGTCTACCTGGTTTGAGGGGACGGTGTCGGCCTCCACCCCCAAACGTACCAACTCCGCCAAAACTTGCTGGCGCAGTTCGGACTCATCGATCATCACGAGTGCTCGCATGGGGAGGTAACTATGTTCGAGGAAATCGTCAAAAAACCATGATAAAGTCGAAAATTTATCTTGGTAGTCTACTCATGCAGGGGGATAGTTGCCGCCCACAATTCGGCTGTATCATCGTGGATTGCTCCGCCGGTCGTCGGCAAAAAGGGGCTGTGGGCAAATGAAGGGTGCCCATGAATGGTCCACCGGCCATGCAATGTTCGCCGCTGTTGGCTTCTGGTTCCATTTTATTCTTTCCAATCGGTTGGTAAATCCAGTTGGGTGGTTGTCGAATCAACGACCAATCGAGAGATTTGTACCTTTTGTTTGCAAATTTCGTTTGACTCTGAACTCCTTCTGGCGGGCGACGGTTTGCGCGGGGCGATGAACCGCGTCTCGCTGCGATGTCAGTTCGCTTTGACTCTTTCAACATCAACCTGTGGAGCCCCGTATGAGCGTTAAGCTATTGATTGCCGACGATCATGAAGCAGTTCGAGCCGGTCTGAAAAGTATGCTGCAAGGAAGCGACATAAAAATCGTCGCCGAAGCATCCAGCGGCGACACTGCCATCCGATTAACCCTAAAACACAATCCACAGGTCGTCCTGCTCGATGTGCGGATGTCCGATGGCGACGGGCTTACCGCACTGAGCCGCATTAAGCTAGAGCGGCCGGAAATGCCGGTGCTCATGTTCTCGGCGTTCGACAATCCAGCCTACGTTGCCAGGGCTGTTGCCCTGGGCGCAAGCGGTTATGTGCTGAAGAGTGCGAGTAAGGACAAGCTGATCGACGCGATTCGAAATGTCGCCAAGGGAGAAACGATCTGGGCTCGCGAAGAACTCCGCCGCGTGACTGGGGCACTGGCGACTCCACGGCTGGCCAGCGACATCGACGTTCCACTCACCAAACGCGAAAGCGAAGTGCTGAAGCAACTGGCCAAAGGCTCGACAAACAAGCAGATTGCCGACGAACTGGACATCAGCTATGAAACCGTCAAGGAGCACGTCCAACATATTCTTCGCAAGATCGGCGTAACAGACCGCACGCAAGCGGCCGTGTGGTCGGTTCGAAAAGGCCTGAATTGACGCAAGAGTAGAGTGCTGATTCTATGCCGGCCCCGTGCGGACTCGGAACGCGGCCGCTGGCATTTTGCTTGCTGACGCTCCACTGCGCTATCGACGATTTGCATTTCTGGTAGCCGTTGCGCACCTGCCGCGCATCCGTGGCCCGATAATCAGGCAACTCTCGGTCGATTTGCTTGTCACCTTCCGTTGCAGAAATCGATTTTGAGATCGGTGGCCGATTCTCAATCTTTTGCTGTTTCTCGACTTAGTCCATTTCGCTGGCACGGCATGTGTGATCCGATCGAAATTGGTATGCGAATTGCTTCTACTCAATTTGCACGGTGGCAACTTGACTGATAGACGGCCGCTCGTCGGTCCAAGAGTCTCGTGCCACTCACTGTCAATGAGTATGAACCATTGGTGGCCCACAAGTAGATAGGGTTCTGGGTTCGTCACGGGTCGTCGGCATGTCGCTGAAGGTAGCAAATAGGCTTTCTCGCAAAGGGGCAAATTTCCTACTAGCAAGGTATTGGCCGTAAAAAATGTATTGTTCATAACGAGCCGCAAGAAGGAATGGACCAAATGTTGAATGCCGATGCGCTTGCAACGAACGCTGATGATGGACTGGAGCAGAAAGTAATCCGCTTCTTGCAGGAAACATATGTGCCTGGTTTGCGACGCTTGGCTGTGAAAGCGCGCGGTGGAATTGTCGAGCTGAGCGGGCAGGTTCAAACCTATTACGAAAAACAGTTGTGCAACCGGTGCTGCGGCAGGATACCAGGATTGAAAAAACTGGTGAATGCCGTCGAAGTTGCATGAGTTCAAGCCTGGGGCTGTCGTCGTTGCCTAACGCTCTTCCCTCACTCCCCCGGGGGCGGCCCCAGGCGATTTTTTTCTTGAGCTGTGGAGGTCGTAGGCCGCGGCTCACGCGGCTCTGCCGCCAGCGTCGTTCTGGGTCAACAGCCGAGACGGGCCGACCATCAGAACATTTGGCGGCGACGATTCTCGAAGCGAAACATGCAGATCGCCGAAACAAAGGCAGGACAACGCCATTGGGAAAGCAGCGGCGATGCTCCGATTATTGGTAGTTGACGTATTTCCGAGCTGCGCCCATAAAGAAGCGGGGCCGGGGGATATGGACCGATGAAACCGTTTTCTGATGGGTGCGTCCCCGATGGCGAAAGGCGTCGCTAGGAGTCTGTCCGCTTACCTCCAATTGGCCTGGAAAATAACGTGCGGATGCGCTAGCTTGGCGGTTTGTCACGTTGCATTTTCATTTGGGGTGGGGGGAGTGGTCAGGAATGGCTCGCAAGTT
>JADZDJ010000002.1 GCA_020851115.1 Pirellulales bacterium | reverse complement strand
CTTAAGCAAGCGATCGAAGCCGAGTTTAACCCGGCCTTTTCCCCCCTACACCGAGCAGCAGCGACAACTGCATTTGTCGGTAGCTGAAACGAGCAACAAGGGACACGGCCGACGCGAACGACGGCGGCTGGAAGCTTCGACTCGGTTGGCCGAGCATCTCGATTGGCCCGGCGTGTCCCAAGTCTGCCGCATCGAACGTTTCCGGTCCAGCGGCGACAAGCAAGAGCACGAGGTTGCCTACGCGATCACCAGTATCCCACGACATCTGGCAGATGCCGCCGCTCTGTTGGCTTACAATCGAGGTCATTGGGGCATCGAAAACCGTTCGCACTACGTCCGCGACGTAACGTTTGGCGAAGACGCCAGCCAAATTGAAAAGGGATATGCCCCGCAAATCCTAGCTGGCTTGCGAAACGGGGTAATCGCCGCGCTTCGTGCCGAAGGCGTAAAGAACATCGCTGCCGCCCTACGAAAAAATGCCCTCAAAGTCCCTCGCCTCCTCGCCAAACTTGGCTTTGTGAAAAAGTGAAAGGCCCTGGTGGACCTGCGACCGAATTTGACAGAAGTTGTCGTAACCTGCTAGGATTACCGTAGTTTTCTGGGAACGGAACAGCGCGTCGTTCGACGTGGAGGTCGGCCATGCATTTTGCCGTCGATCTTGAAAGATTGGTGCGCGCAAAGCAGCATTACAAATGCTGCCGCCTGTGTGCACACGACTGTGGAGTGAATCGTTTTTCTGGCGAACGTGGCTTTTGCAAAGCGGATGAATGCGCACGGGTTTATCGCCATCGCATCGAGGTCGGCGAAGAGCTTGAACTAATCCCTTCGCACTTGTTTTATCTTTCCGGCTGCGATCTGCGCTGCATGTTCTGCATTGCCGAGGATCGTGCGTTTAACCCGACAATCGGCACGCCACTCACAAGCGGATTTCTTGTCGAAGCGATTAATTGGGGGCGGGTTCGTGGAGCGCGGAATTTACAATGGGTCGGGGGCGAGCCGACTATCCACATCCCCGCCATTCTTGAAGCAATGGCGGATTGTGACGATTTGCCGCCGGTGATCTGGAAGTCTGATTTTCATGGCACGCAGGATGCGTTCGATCTGCTCGATGGGATCGTCGATGTATATGTCGCCGACTTCAAATTTGGAAACGACCATTGCGCGCAGCAAGTTGCTTCCGTCAACAATTACATATCGATTATTGCTCGCAATTTGAGTATCGCGGCTCAACAAGCCGACTTGATTGTCCGCCATTTGCTGCTGCCTGGACATTGGGATTGTTGTTTTCGGCCAATCGTTAACTGGCTCAGCGCCAACATGTCTGACGTGAAATTCAGCATCCGCGATGGATATCTGCCTCGATGGATTGCGGGAACCGATACCCGACTTCGTCAATATCTACCGGCCGGAATCGGTGCTCAGGCGAGAGAGTTCGCCAAGGCTGCGGGACTCAGAGTCATCACATGAATCGTCAATTATCAACTATCGACGAAACCAACATGACCGAGTTGGAAATCGGTCCTGATGGCCGTGTATACGTCTTTGGGGCCTCTCCCGAGGTCTTGAAAATCCTGGAAAACCTCCGTGTTGAAGACGAATCGTTGCTCGAACGGCTAGAACTTGGGCGCTCCGGTCAAGCAATTCCAATAACCGTGCAAGTAAATCGAATACCGAAATAACTCAGCGATGAATGACATCCCAGCAAATCCTGCAACCCGTCCCTCGGAGCCAACTCGAAAAGTGGCCGAGCCCGCGGCACTAGCCGCAGATCCGGCTGCTAAAGCGCCAACCCTAACCCCGAATAAGCAGACGGCAGCCTCGACGACGCCGGACAAGCCGCGTGCGAAAGCTCCGCTTCAATTGTCGCCGACGCAGGAACTGGAAGTCTTGATCCGCGCCCGTTACCCAATCATCTATATCACGACTTGGGAGGAAGAGCGGGCCGAACACTGCCTGCGTGAAATCGCCAAGCGCCGAGAGAAAAATCTCTACCTGTGGACCATCACCGATGGCATTGTGAAGGCTGGTAGCGAACCGTCTCGCAGCAAACTGGGAACGAACAGCACCACGGATCCGGTGGCTGCCCTCGATGCGGTGCTTGCGCAAGTCGAACCGGCCATTTACCTCTTCAAGGATTTCCATCCCTTCACGGAGGACCAGAGATGTAATTTAACCGTGATCCGGCGGCTGCGCGATGCAGCCCATCAGTTGCGCGACTCGTACAAAACAATCGTCATTACTAGTCCATTGATGAAGATAGCGCCGGAATTGAGCAAAGACATTACTGTCGTAGATTTCGGGTTGCCTGCCGTTGAAGACTTTGGATCGCTATTAAATCGCATTATCGAAGATGTGAAAGGTAAAGCCAAAATCACAATTGATCTGGATGCCGAGGGCCGAGAACGGTTGCTGCGCGCTGCCCGAGGACTGACCTTGCGCGAGGCAGAGAATGTTTTTGCCAAAACGCTGGTAATGGATGGGAAACTAAATGCCGACGATGTGAGTATCGTATTCAGCGAGAAGCAGCAGATTATCAAGAAGAGCGGACTGCTAGAGTATTACGAGGCCACCGAAAAAATGTCACACGTCGCGGGCCTTGATAATCTCAAGCAATGGCTTGCCAAGCGCAGTATTGCATTTTCGGATCGAGCTGCGCGGTTTGGGCTACCTGCACCGCGTGGCGTAATGCTGCTGGGAGTTCAAGGCTGTGGTAAAAGTTTGTGCGTCAAAGCGATCGCCAACTCTTGGAAGCTACCGCTTCTGCGGTTTGATGTCGGTCGAATGTTTAGCAGCTTGGTTGGGTCCAGTGAAGAAAACATGCGGCGAGCCGTTCAGATCGCGGAGAGTGTCGCTCCGTGCATTCTCTGGTGCGACGAGATTGACAAGGCGCTCGCTGGCGCAACCAGTGCAGGAGGAAGCGACGGCGGCACATCCGCTCGCGTCTTCGGAACGCTGCTGACCTGGTTGTCTGAGAAAACAGCCCCTGTCTTCCTGGCCGCCACGGCTAACAATATCAGCCACCTTCCACCAGAACTCCTGCGAAAGGGTCGCCTCGACGAAATCTTCTTCGTTGACTTGCCGAATGAACAAGAGCGCCGCGATGTCTTTTATATTCACTTGGCCAGACGCGGCCGCGACCCGCGCGAGTTTGACTTGGCATTGCTTTCGCAAGCCAGTGACGGCTTTAACGGTGCAGAAATTGAAGAAGCCATTGTTTCAGCGCTATTCGATGCATTCAGCAAGCAGGTCAAACTGAACACCGAAATTATCGAAGCTAGTGTGCGCGAGACCGTACCGCTATCGCGAACGATGAGTGAGGATTTGGAACGTCTGCGAAGTTGGGCTAGCGGTCGTGCGCGCCTGGCCTCGACTATCACGACGACACAAGCGGCTGAAGTACGCCGAAAGATCGAGCTTTGACGATAAGAATTAACGGGGCAATATGTTTTTTACTGTCAGAGGTGCCGTATGAGTACAGTCTTAGTTGTAGCGCCTGTTGTAATTGCCAACTGGCCGGTGATTGCGGCAGCAATTTCCGCGGCCATCGCAAGCATGGGCTTTACGACGGTTGAGGAAGCTGTCAGTGCTTCCCGAACAACTTCAGTCGTAACCAACGAAAAAGAAACCATCGAAGTTGAAAACAGCGAGATTCTCGCCGGTGGAGAGGGGCTTAATGAACAGACCATCGTCGAGAAAGATGGAATCCGCGCGACTTTCAGCCGCGATGCGCGTGGGGCACTGCGAGTTTGCATGGAAGGAAGAGGGCTGTCGAAACAACAACTGCGTGAACTTGGGGAAGAGTTGATCGGCCGAGTTACGCAACAGTTCGTATACCATCGAATTGTTACAGAACTCAAGGAAAAAAATATGGCGATTGTTGGAGAAGAAGTCACGGCCGACCGAGTCGTTCGTCTTCGAGTTCGGAATTGGTAATTATCGTTTCACTCCATAAATCGCTGCTTTCTCCAGTCAAGGTTAAAATATGGCAAACGAGGAATTGGAAATCGAGATTGGTCCCGATGGCAAGGTGACTGTTCGCACAATCGGAATTAAAGGCCCCCGGTGCTTGGATGTTGCTGAAATGGTCGCGCGAATTATCGGCCAGGAGCAGTCCCGGCGACTCACCAACGAATACTATGAAGGACTTACGGATGTCCAACAGCACGTCGATGTGCATCGACGCATGTAATCCCTATGCAATGTCCTAGCTGTGCTTTCCAGAACATGCCCGGTAGCGCGCGTTGCGCACGCTGCGGTGGACTGTTGGCGTTCGCCAGCGAGGCAATTAACGTCCATCCACCCCGCACCACATCCTGGGGAAAATCGTTTCAAGGGTTATGGCGTTTTATATTTCTCGGCCGCCGCATTTGGGAAACGATTCGAACCGAGATTCGATGGAACCGCATTGGAGTCTCAGATGCTCCTCGATTTGACTTGCCGACCGTACTGCGCGGGATGGTGCCGGGGTGGGCGAACATTCATACCGGCCACAAATTGCGTGGCTATTTGTTTCTGGCGTCATACATTTTGATCGCACTTCCTGCGATTGCCATGCTTGGCACTCAATTCGGCGCAACCTTGTTAGGGATTGCATTTGGCATCCACGCCGTTTCGATTGTGACAGCACTTGTGCCAGTCTTTGCAACCTATCGCGACCGTCTGATTTTCACCGGGATTTGTGGATTAGCTCTTGCATTTATTGTGTACCTGCCAGTGGGTATGGCCCTGTCATTGATTGCCACGCCTCTCAATGTCAACCAGAACATGCCGCCGTTCACCGCAGGTGAGGTTGTGTGGTATCACCCCACGTCGTCTGTCCGTCCAGGACAATACGCGCTTTATGATTCAACAGGAGTCGATACAGCCATGCGAGCAGCGGGCGGTCAACACGTTAGATTTATTGCAGTTGCCGGACTGCGAATCAATCGGGTGATTGCGACCGAAGGACAAACGCTCAAATGGGATCAAGGGCAAATGCTGATCGACGACAATCCCACTGCTAGGTCGTCGGTTTTTCCCGACAATCGGGCAGTACATCAATCCTGTACAGTTCCATCTGGCCATGTACTCATTGACCCGTGGAATATCGTTCCCGGTGGAATTCCTGGCGGCCGTATAACGGTGCATGGTGTAGCGGTCCCCATCAATCTGCAACTTGGCGATGCCATTTGGCAGAATCTAGCCGTCGTGCCCGTGCAACGGTTGCGCGGAGTGGTATTTTGGCGGTCATGGCCGATGTCCCAAGCTGGATTCCTTAATTAAAAAAGCAGCGACGATGCGTTTCGACAAGCTCGAATTTCCTGATGAGAAATCCAAGCCTCTTGTTCCTGGGCAGCCAGCGCAAGCAGACAAAGATGAACAATATTGGCTTAGTCAAGCAGATGAGCATCGCCGTACCGGCAACTACGAAAACGCACTCCGCTTCTATTCGCGAGCATTGGAACTTGAAAAGACTTTGATAATCGCCTGGGTCGGCCAAGTCCAAATGCTGGTACAGCTAGGCGAGTATCGTCAAGCCGAGCTGTGGGGTCGAAAAGCGCTAGAGTTTTTCCCTAACCAGCCGGATTTGTTATCGGGCCGCGCCCAAGCAATGTGTCGGTTGGGCGATATGAAACAGGCCCATGCCCTCAATGATGGCGCGATGCAGCAGCGCGGCGAGTCGGCATATTGCTGGCTCGTGCGTGGCGAACTCATGGTCGCCGGCAAGCAAGAAATGGACCGGCATTGCTTCGACCGCGCCCAATTAGCAAGTCGAGATTGGATCGTCCCGCTTGAATCCGCCTTGATTTATTTGCATTACCGGTCGCCTAGTAAAGCACTACCACGTGCGCAGCTTGCCGTCCAGTCGGAGTCCAACGCTTACTATGCGTGGCTTGTGCTTGGCCGATGCCAGGTAGGCTTGGGCTTTACGGATTCCGCTCGCCAAAGCTTTGAGCGCTGTTTGGAGCTTTGTCCGCGCCATGAGAGTGCAGGCACACGATTGGCTAACCTCGGACAGGGTTCTTGGACAGCAACAATTCGGCGCTGGCTGGGTCGCGGCTAACGACAATCGAAGGGCTTTAGATGTCTTGGACTCTGGAACAAATACTCAAAGGCGCGCGGCAGCATCAAGCCAGCGACGTGCATTTAGTACGAGGCGTTGCGCCAGCGTTGCGAATCAACGGCGAGATTCGACCGATCGGTGGTCCGCCGATGAGCCGAGCCGATTTGCAATCGCTCTACGACTCGCTGCTCGATGCTGACCAGCGGGCGCAGTTCGAGCGCGATTGGCAACTCTGCTTCTCCCAGCATTTGGAAGGAATTGGCCGGTTTCGCATCAGTGTCTACATGCACGCGGGTTGCCACGAGTTTGCAATCCGACTTTGCGAAACAACGGTACGAACTGCCAAAGAGCTTGGATTGCCGCCGATTATCGAGGAAATTATCCGCCTCCCAAGTGGTTTGATTCTGGTAACTGGCCCTACCGGGATGGGTAAGACAACCACGTTGAACTTCATGGTCCATGCCATCAATTCAACTCGGCGAGCCAAAATCATTACTGTTGAAGACCCCGTGGAATTCGCGCACGAGAACAATCGCAGCTTGGTGATTCAGCAAGAATTACTGAGCGACGTGCGCTCTTACCAAGCAGCGCTGCGGCACATCTTGCGCCAAGACCCCGACGTGATCGTGATCGGTGAGATGCGCGACCTGGAGACCATTGAAACGGCGTTAATCGCCGCTGAAACTGGGCACTTGGTGATCGCCACGCTCCACACTCCGGACGCCGCTCAGACAATTCAGCGAATCTATTCCGTCTTTCCGGCCGAACAGCAAAATTCGATAACGGTGCAATTGGCAAATAGCTTACAAGCGCTGATCGCTCAAAAGCTCCTTCCCCGTATTGCCAGCCAAGGCCGTGTACTAGCATGTGAAGTTTGTATTGCAACTCATGCTGTCCGCAATCACATTCGAGAACACCAAGTACATCAACTTTATAGTGAAATGCAAATGGGACGAAAGCATCAGATGCAAACGATGGATCAAGTACTGCTTGAACTTTACCAGCGTGGCGACATCACCTACGACGTGGCAGTCTCAAATGCCCGTGAGCCCGATTTCATCAAGCATCGTACTGGAGAGAAGATTACTTAGCACGACAGAGCCGCAACCAATGAGAGTTAAATTAAGAAAGGCGTTAGCTCAAATGGTAAAATGAAGTTTTTTCAGGACACCACTTTTTCCATCGGAGTATCGCCATGCGGTCATTTTATCGAGCGGCACGTAGAACAAATGGTCGGGGTCTTGAAGGATGTCTCATGGGGTTAATATCCCCGATAATCCAGAGTTATTGAAGTTACCATTGAGGGGGCTTGGCATAAAGTGGTCGTCGTCAATCGCCATCTGTCTCTGAAAGTCGCAAGTCTCGGAGAAACTTGACTATGTGTCTTGTGGCCGCGACGGAAGAGTTTCCGCCATGCTCGGCGAGATGGGCATCTGCGTTGACTTCCATCGTCCTGGCTTTTCCGCGATCCGCACCGCCAGCCACCACAAACCCAACACGACGATCGCCATCGCGGCCAGCGCGATTTGACCGCTTGTTACCAATCGGTTTCGCAAGTCATCTAACGTGCCGCCGACGGCTTCGTCATAGCCTTCCTGAACTATTACGTGCCATCCAGTCGCCTGGTCCCGCACTTCGATCGGCGCTTGCGCGGACAAGAACCTCTGTTGATATTGCGCACCTTCCTCGTCGTGGCCAAGCGGATCTCGGTAGTTGGCGCTGCCCGTCTTGGGGTTTGGCAGCGCGTCGGCCGAGACTCGATATTTTTCAAACCGGTCGGGCAAACGATCTTTCTCGTGCCGCTTGGCCGTATCGAAAAGCGGATGTTGCAGGATCAATCCGGTGCGGTCTCCTTCGCGGCCATCCACCAAGACGGCAAATTGACTGGCCTCGTCGGGAAGATTGATAATATCCTTGCCGATTTCGTTGGACCGGCCAATGATGCCCAAGAACTGACGAGGCTGGTCGCCGGTCTTTCGCTGATGAATTGGCGCCGAAACCGCCACGACCCAGCGTCCGGTCGATTTGCTGCGATAGACGGCCGATAATCGCGTTTCGCGAATATGCTCATCGGGTCCGGCGCGCCACTGGCCTTCCTTGCGGTCCACATTGCCGCCGTGGAAGTACGAACGCCAGGAAAAATTGCGTCCGGTCGTTTTCTTGCTCTCGGGCCAGCGGGCTAATTGCAAGCCGCGGGCGTCCGTCAAGAACCAGCTCGAGCCATAATCGGATTTTGCTCGATCCATGGCGTTTTCAGTAAAATACGCTTGCAGATCGAGGATCGATTGGGAAGAGCCGAACTTTTTCAGGAGTTCCGAGCGCTGGCGATCGGAAATCCTTGGGTCGCTTAGCTCGACGAGCATCTGGTTGGTCGGCGGGTCGTTCTCGATGGCCGCCAGCATCTCGCGCAGTTTTGAATCCGCGGCGATCTCTTCGACATCGCGGAATCGCATTTCCAATTCCTTGCCGGCGCCAGTGGCGACGCTCGAAGCCGCGAACCCCAGTCCTTCCAACGCTCGACCAACCAACGCTTCCTTGGATTCTTGCACGGACGTATTAAACCAAAGCCAGGCGACCACGGCCACGACCGTTAACAATAACAACGGACCCAGCGCGCCAAGCACAATCAGCGGGCGGCGAGCGCGGTGCTGTTGCCGCGCATCGAGAGCATTGAGCACGGCTTGAACGTTAAGAAACCGTTCCGCCGGATCGGCAGCCATGCAACGGCCTAAAATATCCGCCAGCCGTTTATCGACGCCCGCAATCGGCAGGTTGCCGATCGCCGGCGGTGCTTGCTGAATCACGCGCCGATATCGCAGCAATCGCTCTTCCAAATGCGGCGCGCGCTCGATTTCGGTGACCGCCTTATCGTGGCGATGCGGCGGGTTGCCGGTCAGCATCGCATGCAGAATTGCGCCCAGGGCATAAACATCCCAGCGAGCATCCGGGATCGCCGATAAATCGGCTTGCTCCGGCGCCATGTAGAACAGCGTGCCCAATGCCGGCGCTTGATCGTGCGAAAGCCGCGATTGACCGAAGTCCGCAAGTCGCGGCTTGCCATCCTGATCGAGCAAGATATTCGCCGGCTTCAAGTCGCAGTGCAGCACACCTTTGCCATGGGCGTGATTCAATCCCGTGGCAAGCTCGCGAAAGATCGCAACAGCTTCCGCGACCTTCAGCGGGCCATTCAGACGCAACCGTTCTTCGAGCGAGCCATGCTCGACGTACTCCATCACATAGTATGGCGGTTCCGATTCCCAGCCGACATCGAGCAGTTGCACCACATATCGATCGGCGCTCAAGAACGCCAGCTTTTCGACTTCGTGCGCCAGGAGCGACCAATCCAAGCCGCCGCGGTGCAGATAGAACTTGATCGCGACTTGCCGCCCCGTCGTGCGATCAATGGCGACCCAGACTTCGCCGTATGCTCCTGCGCCAAGAAACCGCCGCGGCTCGTAACCTGGCAATTCGCACGGCGGCCGTCCTCGACGCAAACTCAACTCTTGAGCCCGACGCCGCTCGTCACTCCCCTGAACCTGGGTGTGGTCGGACATGGGCAGAAGCGATGAATGAGGAATGATGAACGGCAGCGAAAGATGGTACCGTCTCAATAGAATGATGACCAGCGATGCAATGTCGGTCAAGGATTGATCGCCGGCAAGAATGGCCGAAATTCATCCTTCATCATCCATTGTCCGCCTTCACTCATTCGGCCAAGCAAACAGCCGGATCGTATTCCCGTCCGGATCGGCCGTAATGATTTCCTGGAAGCCCTCGGGGTTCGATTTAGGGCGCGTCACATGTGACCCAGCATCCAACAGTCGGCGGGCGACGACATCGAGGTTTTCAACCTCAAAACCCAAACTCCAACGAGGGCTGGGTTCGCCGGAAGATTTCCGTGATAGCAGTGCCAAACGCGTTTCGCCGGCCTCAAAAAGGGCGTAGCCGTCGTCCACGACGCGAACCAAGGTTCGCAAGCCGAGAGCCTCTCGATACCACTGGACGGCCCGTTCCCATTGGGTCGTTCGTAGTTCGACGCAGTATAAACCGGGGCGAAAATCTCGTTTGAAATCAATGCTCATCGAGAGCCCTGGATAAGTGCTGGAACGGCGGACGATTCGGGAGGAACCTGGATCGTACAGTCTTGGGGCCGGTCGGGGCGAGGGGACTTGGGCCGGCATCTGGGCACGGTGGCAATTGGGCATCGACATGATTGATTGTTCCGATATTGCCCCGTCTATTTTAAGCGGAACTTGATCGGATTTGTTACATTCCCTGCTCCTGCCGGAGGTTCGCGGAGCAGCTTATGACATTTCCTCCGTCGAATCGCAAGTGCAGATCCTTTCGTGGCTTCACGGCAAACCGTAAATACGACAAGGTGTGGAACTACCTAATCAGTTGCCGTCGGTCG
>JADZDJ010000001.1 GCA_020851115.1 Pirellulales bacterium | reverse complement strand
GCCATCGCCACCTGTAAGAAGCAGCACCGCAACTTCTTCGCCTTCCTGCTCGAATCGATTCGCGCTCAACTCCAAAACCAAACCGCCCCCAGACTGCTCCGCAGCTAAGGCCGTGAACGGTTACGATCTAACAGACTGGCTTGCCGCTCGAATGCGTCGCGGCGCAGTCGCTCGAATTCCGCCTCGACAATCTGATGCCAGGTATGGCGATGGCGTTGGCCGACAATGGCAGGCGTGCCGTCCACGTCGCCGTCGAGTCCGTCAATGTGATGCGCAAACTCGTGAATGGCCAGATTGCTACCTGGGCGAAGCGTTGATTGACCGGAAATCTCATCCCACGACAACACGACCGGACCCCGATGCCACGCTTCGCCAAGCCGCGGCTCTAGAAATTGTTCGGGGTGCTGTTCATATCGGCTATTTTGCGGCTGGTACGCGCCAGCATAGACGATGATGGTTCGAAGACGATCGAAGTAGTACGGCTCCGGCAAACCGAGGGTCATCACCGCAGCATATCCGCTGATAGCAACTTTGATTTCATCGTTGACTTGAAAACCACTGCCTCCGGCCCATTCTTTTTCGGCGCAAATCACTTGGATAAACGTTTCGAGGCGTTCGCGCTGATCGGTATTCAGATACCGATAGTGGCGGACACGGCGCGTCAGCACGTCGCGCCATGCATGTGGGAATGGCTGGGAGATCAAACGATCGCGGCGGCGAGTGCGGAGCCAAGCGAAAGGCATTCAGATTTACTTGCGATCAACCACAATTCTCGAATTCAATCCCATCGAGGACGAACGAATATGCTTATCTTCAAGTGTGACATTGGGAGTAGCAAGGCCTTGAAAATACCGAAAGCAACCAGCGTTCGCATGCAACATCTAAAGTATCCCAGTGCGCATCGCAAATTTGATTGTGTCAACTGATTTTGCTATCTTTCGATCTACGTCATTTTGCAACGTATATCTTAGTCCGTCGAGGCCTCCGGAACTACGTCTCGCGAGGAGTTTTCGCCATGTTGTCAATGTTGCTCGCCGGTCTGCTGTTGGCCGCGACGACGACGGATATTCCCGCCGCCTGCACCGCCAAGATTGCGACGATGCCCGATTTTTGCCAGACCGACAAAGCGGGAAACTTCGACCAGGGCGGCCGCGTGTTTTGCGGACCGGTGGCAGTGTCGAATTCGCTAGTGTGGCTTTCGCAGAACGGTTTTCCGAAACTGTTACCACCGGCCGAGCGGGACATTAGCGCTGGCCATGGCGACGATCCAACCGGCGGCGTTCCCCTGAGAGATTCGCAGAAGGCCGCGCAGATTGAATTAATTCGCACGCTCGGATCGCCCGATTTTATGGGCACTGAAGGCCGCGGCGGGACTACTGCCGTGCGGCTAATGCGCGGCTTGCAAAAGTACGTCAACGATCGCGGCTACTCGATCGATCACCTTGAATACCGCGGCTGGAGTAAGGCCAGCAAGTCCTTCAAGCCGAGCGACGAGAAGCCTTCTCTCGAATGGATGAAACAATATATTTCCAGTAGCGGCGGTGCAGTCTGGCTCAATATTGGTTGGTACAAATTCAATCCTACCACGAAGGGATTTCAGCGCACCGGTGGCCATTGGATCACGCTCGTCGGCTACGGAGCCAATGACGATGGCGAACCTGACCACTCGGTGTTAATTATCCACGATCCCTCGCGCCGCAGTGGGCCAGGCATCGTTACGCACTACGTGCATGTTGTCGAAATTCCCGCAGGCAAGCTCATTCACAACATCGACAAGACTCACACTGCCGATGCCTCTGGCCGACTGCAAGTGGCTGACGGAATGGTCGTCAAGCAAGGGAGCGACGCAGCGGTGATCGATGGAGCCGTGGTCGCGGTCGTCACGAAATAGTCAAACCGACACGCTTGGCAATAGCTCGTTTAATCGTCGAAGGCGAGCCGACAGACACGGCATCGCGGCCAGACACAGGGCTTGCCACGAGAAAAGTTACTCTAACGCAAACAGCCGGTTTTGATGGCAAGCTTGCGCTCAACGAGCGGATTAGTCCGGAACCCCGCTTCCTCGGTTGGACCACCACGGAAGCGTCACACCACCATCAATCAGCAGCGCAGAACCCGTAATATAATCGCTACGTGGGTCGCACAGAAACACCACGCCGCGGCCAATCTCATCGGGCCGCCCCAGCCGTTTCCAAGGTAATTTTTGACCGGCGGCCTCCAGCGCTTCGTCCGAGAAAAACTTGCGCTCGCCCGGCGTGTCAATCCAGCCTGGCGTGATCAAATTGACACGGATGCGGTGGTCGACTAATTCGATTGCCGCCGTCCGTGCCATCTGATCAACGGCGGCTTTCGAAATGTTGTACGCCATCGCCCGTGGAATCGGTATATAAGCATGCGGCGAACTTACGATCACAATCGAACCAGGAGTGCGCTGGGCGATCATTTGTCTCGCTACGGCGCGCAGTAAGTGATAGGATCCCCACATGGCAACATCGACGGTTCGATGAAAGCCTTTTAGGTCGGCCTCGTAAAATGGCTCACGGTCGCTGTAAACAGCGTTGCCGACGGCAATCGAAATCGGACCAAGCTTTTGAGCAGTATCAGCGACCATGCGCTCAACAACATCGTAATCTGCGACATCGCCCGGCAGCAGCAAGGCTTTGCTGCCGGCGCGTTCGACCTCGCCAGCGGTTTCCTCCGCCGCCGCTCGATCGCTGTGATAATTGATGGCTACCTGTGCTCCAGCTTTGGCAAGCTCGATGACGATTCCTCGCCCAATTCCACGGCCGCCACCAGTGACGAGGGCGGTTTGGCCAGATAGTTCGCTCATGGCTGACTCGTTGTTTGTTTCAATAAAAGAAAAAGAAATCGGCTCGTTCCGCTCAATCCAAGCTTACCCAGTGTTTCACTGATCTTCATCTTGACCGCAGCCCTCTTTCCACTCCCCAAGATCGTCTAAGGGTTGGATTCACGGGCCGGCCGGTTGGCACTTCGATACTACAATCGAGCCCTACTTGGCATCCTGCCGTGCGACGGCCCATCGCTAGGATGGATTCTCGCTCGATTTCTGCCGGTCAGGCCTTTCCAGGGCGTTGACGCATCGCATATATTATCGGCCGGAATTTGACTGTCAATGGCGAAGGTCTGGCTCATCCTTGTGCGTTCGCGAATCGCCTTCGAACCGTCGGTCGCCTTGAAACGCGGGCGTCATCTGCAAATCACAACCCCTTACTGGTCGATTCGCGTCGACCATCTACGACGAAAGCATTCCAATGAATCAAAAGCGGCTGTTTTTCGGCTGTTTTCTTTCGCTGATCGCCGTTGCGTTCGGATTCGCGGTGCGCGGCGCCTTATTGGGCGATCTGGCGCGCCATTTCAGTCTCAGCAATGAACAGCTTGGCTATCTTAGCGGGGTGGGTTTATATCCCTGTGCGATATCGCTCATACTTTTGAGTCTCTTTATCGATCAGATCGGATATGGCCGGGCGATGGCATTCGCGTTCGGTTGCCACGTGCTCGCCGTCAGTCTGCTTGTCTTTGCCACGAGCTTCGAAATGCTGTACTGGGGAACCTTTGTGTTCGCGGTGGCCAACGGCACTATAGAAGCAGTGATCAATCCGGTCGTGGCCACGATCTACGACAAAAATAAGACACACTGGCTGAATGTTTTGCACGCCGGCTGGCCGGGTGGCCTGGTGCTGGGCGGATTGCTAACCATCGGCGTTAGCTCCTTGAATTTGGATGGCGAAGTATGGCGCTGGCAAATGGCAATCGTGCTGGCGCCGGCCCTACCCTATGGTCTGATCTTGTTGGGGCAGAAATTTCCAGTTCAGGAGCGCGTCGCGGCAGGCGTCACTTACCGTGACATGCTCAAAGAATTCGGCTGGGGAAGCGCCTATATCTGCGCATTTCTATTGTTGGCCGGAATCAACCAAGCCTTGGTCGTTACCGGACTGCCTACTCTCCCGCTCTGGGTTCAGGCCGGCATCGCCCTTGTGCCCGCAGCATTGCTTGGATTCTACGTGCGGTCTTTTGGCCGGCCGGTTTTCGTCTTCCTACTGTTAATCATGTTCCTACTTGCAACCACAGAACTCGGCACTGACAGTTGGATCGCCGAGATCATGCAGGCCGTGCTCAAAAGCCCGACTAGCGGAACCCTCTTCCTGGTTTATACGTCAACGATCATGTTTATTTTGCGGTTTTGCGCTGGGCCGATTGTGCATAGGCTGTCACCTCTGGGATTGCTGGCCGTTTGCTCGGCAATCGCTGCCATTGGTCTCGTATCGCTTTCTGCGGCAGGCGCAGCAGTGGGGCTCTTGCTCGCCGCAGCTACGCTCTACGGCATCGGCAAGACTTTCTTTTGGCCCACCACCTTGGGAATGGTTTCAGAACTTTATCCCAAGGGGGGCGCGCTCATGCTCAATGCCGTCACGGGCGTCGGCACCCTAGCTGTCGGTGTGCTAGGAGGACCAGCAATTGGCATCGTCCAGGATCGTGACTTGGTTCGCATTATTTCCGAACGAGAGCCTCAGTTAGCCGATCAAGTACTGACGACCAAGCACGGTATTCTCGGCCCGTCACGCAGCCTCGATCAAGATAAATTGGCCGCGTTAAAGCCCGCTCAGATGGAAGTGATCGAGCAGGCGGTCATTGAATCCAAACAGGGGTCGCTCAAGAAGATCGCCACCCTGCCTGCAATCATGTTCGTTTGCTACTTAGTCTTGATCGTCTACTTTCACTTCCGCGGAGGCTATCGCGCTCAGGTGCTTGCCGACAGTTCGAACTCTTCCGAGGCGTCCAGCAGAAAGCAATCCAGATGATTCTCGGTCAGCCAATTTTGCGGCGCTGGCGGAAACAACAGGCTCTGCCCCGGCGACCAAGCCCGAAACTTACGGCACATCCCTGACCTCGCCAAGCGGTACTCCGCGATCCCTAAGCAAATGCAATGCCGACAGGCAACTGTGGATCGCATTGCCTCCGCAAAATCCAGGGCTAGCGAGGCCCTTGGCCAGACTCCTAGTGGATTTTGGTTGTCGCAGGTGGTACGCTTACTGTACTCGCTGAGCGACCGAGTCCGCCGTTGCTTCCTGCCAACTGTTTCCCACCAGATTTGAGGAGCATCTCAATGAAAGCGATTTTGCATCTGCTGCTGACCCTGCTACTGGCTGCGATTGGAACAGCTAAGCTGTACGCTGCCGAGCTAAAGGTCGGCGATCCTGCACCGAGCTTCGAATTGCGAGCTTCTGACGGCAAAATGTATAAGCTCAATGATTTCAAGGGCAAGCAGGCCGTGGTAATTGCCTGGTTTCCACGGGCTTTTACGCCGGGCTGCACGAACGAATGCAAATCGATGAAGGAAAATGGCGAGGCACTTCGCAAGTACGATGTGGCCTATTTCACGGCCAGCACCGATGCCGTCGATGGTCCGCGCGGCAATAAGGCATTTGCTGAATCGCTCGGCGTGGATTATCCAATCCTTTGCGACCCCAAAGGCGAAACGGCCACCGCGTATGGCATTTATAATGCCGACAAGAACTTTGCGAATCGAGTAACTTTTTATATCGATCGCGAAGGAAGAATCGCACACGTTGACAAAAAAGTGGCAACCGGTACGCACGGTAGCGATGTGGCGAAGAAACTCAAAGAGCTTGGCGTGCCGGAGAGGCTCGCAAAGTAATATTCCAATCCGAATCCACCTGTGGGTTTCTACGGAACGACTACTTCCGAAAACCAGACATCAGCCCTAAGGAATTTTTAACATGTTCATGAGCACTTCGTTTTGTGGGAAAATGGCGACGTCTACCGCCGCGGTTTTTTTTACATGCGTTGCGTTCGCAGCGGACAAAGAACTGCGGACGTTTGATCGCCACGAACTCACGAACGTCTACTACAGTGAAGGCGCGAACGCGGGCGACGTAAACGGCGACGGCAAAGTCGATGTCGTTTACGGCCCATATTGGTTCGAAGGCCCTGAATTCAAGACGAAGCACGAGATTTACAAGCCGGCAACCGTCGGACGACACCGATATACCGAAGACAATTTCTTCAATTGGATTTACGATTTTAACGGCGACGGTTGGAACGATATCCTTGTTGTCGGCATCCCCGGCACACCGGCGACCATTTACGAAAACCCCGGCAAAGGAGGCTGGGATCAACCTTGGAAGACGCACATCGTGCTCGACCAAGTGACCAATGAGTCGCCGCAGTTCGTCGACATCGTCGGTGACAAACGGCCGGAATTGATCTGCACAAACCATCAGTTTTATGGTTATGCGACGGTCGATTGGTCGGATCCGTTCAAATTGTGGTCCTTCCATCGTGTTTCCGACAGCTCGGCGCCAGAGCGATTCGGCCACGGCCTCGGGGTCGGCGATGTCAATGACGATGGTCGCATGGACATCCTGCAAGCCGGCGGTTGGTACGAGCAGCCGGCAGGCAACGCCGACGGCCAATGGAAGTTCCATGAAACGAAGTTGACGAATTCGTACGGCGGCGCTGATATGTTTGCTTACGATGTCGATGGAGATGGCGACAACGACGTTGTGACGAGCCTAGCCGCCCACGACTACGGATTGGCTTGGTACGAGAATGTCGGCAAGAACGACGATGGTGAAATCGAGTTCAAAATGCACACAATCATGGGCAATAAGTCAACCGATAATCGCTACGGAGTATTGTTTACCGAGCCGCACGGTGTTGCGCTGGTGGACATGGACGGCGATGGTCTGAAAGATATCGTCACAGGCAAGACCTACTGGTCGCATTTTGAGAAGAGCCCGATGTGGAATGCCGGAGCGGTGTGCTACGTCTTCAAGCTCGTCCGCGACAAAGACGGGGTCGATTGGGTGCCATATCTCGCCAACCCCGATTGCGGCATCGGCCGCCAAGTGAGCATCGTCGATGTCAATCAGGATGGAATGCCGGATATTGTGCTTGGCGGCATTAAGGGGTGCAATGTGCTGATTCAAAAGGCCCAACAGGTTGACGACGCAGCTTGGCAAGCAGCCCAGCCGAAGGTGGTTCGCGAAGGATCCGGAAATTGAATCGCGGCGGCAAGCAAGCCTCGATGATGTTTCCCGAACACCTGTGAACCAAAGGGGATTTTTGTGTCGCCGTGATGGCCATCCTGCGCAGGTGCATCGTCTTAGTTTGAGCGCAGCTTCATATACAGTTCTTGAACTGCTTTCATACAACATTGCCCATCGGCTGAGACATTCTGACATTGAGCATCGGCAGTTTTCGACTTGGCCAATAATTCGCGAATGCGCGTGGGCTGTGGCTGGTCGACGTCAGCCTTAACGTCGTCGTAGTTCAGTCCAAAGCAGGCACACAGGGGTGCATCAAGATCTTTAGGGTAGACAGGCGATTTCAATTCATCGATCGCCACCACGACCTCGAAGATATTGAAATACGCCACCTCGCACCGAGGAAAACCGCAGAACCATGCCGCATCGTGCATTTTCAGTCGAAATTCCGGCCGAATATGCGTATCGAGCGGCCCAACGCCGACCGGCGTTCCCAACGTTCCGCAGCGCGGGCAATAGGCACGGCCATCGAACTCCGGCTCTTTGATGAAGGCTTTGTTCATCGAATATTCAGTCTGCTTCCTGGGATCGAACCAATCAGCATGAAACGACGTTCTGCGCGAGAAGCATGGGAATGGCGTGCGACCGGACTGAAGACGCACTCGTCAGAAAACGGGATTGCTCAACTGCTTACTGGCGGGCGCGGCACCGAGCAAGGTGATCTGTGTCCGTTCCGCCAAGGGACGATGCAGAAGGCGCAGCGGGGCGAACTCGTAACGCAAGTGCCCATCGGATACGTCCGAAGGGCTTCCGGTGAAGTGGCATTTGATCCGGACGAAGAGGCGCAAAGCATCATGCGCTCCGTCTTCCGAACGTTTGAACGACTCGGGACGTTGCAAGCCACGCTTCGAGAGTTTCGACAGCAGGGCGTATTACGCCGACGCACCCTGCCGCCTTATCTTTCACCTTTTCTTCCCTCGGGCGTTACGCTGCCACGCGGTTCGGTGCGATCTGCTCTTTCATCATCGTCGGCAACGCAATCGTCGCGGGCACCGGATCCGGGGCAAGCCGGACATCGGGCCAGCGTTCCAAGTCCGTTGCCCGTCGCAGCAGCGGCAACGTGAGGAGGCGGGCAATTCCAGACAGGGCGAATACGGTCAGATAAGCAGTGTGCGTCTTGCCAAGTTGCCCGAGAAGCAAACCGCCCAAGGCCGCCCCACCTACCGTTGCTGCCGCGTGCGCAAGGTTGAAAGTTGTGAGCACGCTGGTCCGCTCGCCGTCGCGCAGTTGCTCGAGAAATAGCAACAAGGTTGCCAGTTCATACGCCGCCCACACGATGCCCGACAAGAGCTGGGCACCGCTCAGCCAGGCAGCGCCATCGCTCGCGAGCCACAACACAGGCATCGGAATTACCGTACAGCCGCCGAAGATCAACAAACGGCGCGCGCCAAAGCGGTGCGCCATTCGGCCGAGCGTCGGCAGTGCAGCCATCTTTGCAACTAAGGCGGCCGCCACCACCATCATGTACGTGGCATATGAAAAGTGCAGTTGTTTCAGCATGAACGGCGTGAAATATGGACCGGATATTTGTGCCGCCGCTTGCATCAACACGAAATAGATCAGCAGCCGGCCGCCGCTGCCGGTGCGAAATCGCCGCAACATTTCGCGCGGCGGCACCATTCGATGGGCGGCATCCGGGGGCGACGGCTCGTTCTGCGAGAACAAAAATGCCGCCGAAATGAATCGACAAATCGCTGCCGCGAGAAATACGAAGGCAAACGCAATCAGCGATTTTTCATATTCCGCCCCCGCTTGCAGCGTCAGTCCGCCGGCGACAAAACCAACCAATAGCCCGCCCTGCGTGAGTCGAGTTCGCCGCGAGAAAAACGAAGCTCGTTCGCCCAGCGGCACCAGCGTCGCCGCCCAAGTGTTCCAGGCCGCTCCGCACGCCATGTTGGTACCCCAGTAAGCACCGGCAATCAGAAACAGCAGCGCCGCCGGAATTCGTCCCGCCCAGGCGGCGATCACTAGCGGTACGAAACCAACTGCTTGGGCGACTGCACACAGCACCACCCAACGGCGGTACGATTTCATCTTGGCGATTGCTAGCGGCGAAACCAACTGTAACAGCGCGCCGATGAGCATCGGCACGCTAGCAATCAGTCCTGCAACGACCTGGCCTAGTCCAATCGCGAGCGCGAACGCGGCCAGATACTGTTCGCCCAGCCCAACCATGAGGCTGTACGTAAACCCCTCGCCGAGCATCGCGCTCAAGTCGCGGCGCCGGGCGGCTGAAGGAGGTAGCTGCCGATCGGTGAGCGGCAAGCGGGCCGGCCCGTTAAGCACTGCCGTTGGTTGATCCATCGAAGACGCCTCAAAGGCGGCGGATCATACCGGCAATGTCCGTTTGCCGTGAAGGGCAAATAAGTCGTTCTGTGAACAGAGTTTGCGTCGCGGATTGGACATGACTTGCTGACCGTATCGTTGGATTGATTGAAAGACGATTCAAACGGATGACGATCGGTTCTCGGTTACGACGCTTGGCGGTCTTCTCGATCGATGCTTCGCCCGAATTGCTCGCGCTGACGGCGCTTGCGTGCTTCGTAACGCCGCTTTGCGGCCTGAAACCTTGTGCGATTCCAACCCCAAACTCCACCGGAAAAGCCCGCCGTGGCAAGCAGCAGTATGCCGCCGCCGACAACCAGGGCACCAATCCAGGTGCGACCTCCGAACGCTGCGCCGATCCAGTCGGCCAATCCCCAGAGCAGCATCGCGGCCGCCGAGATGAGAATCGCGACGAACACCATCAATATCGCAAATCCGATTGCGGCCCAAATCAGCAAGCGGCGAAACCGCAGTTTCAGCCGATCGAATTCGACGGCCATCCAATAGGCGAGGTACTCGCGCGACTCGGCGACTCGGCGAATCGCTTCGTTCAATGCCTCAGGACCAGCCGCCGTTTGCTGAGACGACCGCTCTGAGTCTCGATGATCATCCGGCGGTGTCCTCTCGCAGTGTGGATCCATTGTGAGTAGCGCGCCCCTTCATGGGAGTGAATCTGTTACCGCCGCGACAACAACACTCCAACCACCAAGCCCAAGCCGCCGGCGATCAGCAATGCCTTGAGCGGCTCGTTTCGCGCGAAATCTTCGACACAACTGCACAGATCCGCAGCCTTTTGCCGCATTTCACAACAGCACTCCGAGGCGGACTTTTCAACATCCGAGACCACCTTTTCTAGGTTTTCATCCATTTAAGCACCTCCTGCTTCACAAGTGAATTTCAGACTCTTGCACATTGTACGGCTCGCTCGGCGCATCGACAAAGCATAGCTTATTTCGCGTGACGTTTGTGGGATTCAAGACGGACATCGAGCCATTGCTTCGAGACGAACCGCAGCAGCAAGTTTCGCAATGCCGCACCCAACGGGACCAATACATCGGGGGAAGCCAAATTCTGGACCAGTGGAGAATTGGGCTGCGCAGTTTCGCCGGACGATTCGTTTGGATTCCGCGTCGCGTCGCCATGAACGTGACTGGTCTCAGGCGGAGTTTCGTAGCATCCGCTCCACCGCAGCCGAACTTCGGAAATGCGTACCGCAGGTAGCGAATTCACCCGTTCCATGATTCGCATCGACCAAACGACGCCATAGGAATCGCGGAAGTCCAGCCAAGCACGATTCCAGCCATGATATTGCGACAACACCCGCGCAGTTTGACGACCTTTCCAAAATGCCGCGCCGATTGCGGCGATGAAAATCCAACTTCCCAGTGCCAGCGGGTTTGAACTTGGCAATTGAGATGTCCACGGAAGAAAGTTCCAAAACAACGCCACTTGCCCAAGCGCGACAAGCAGGCACGGCCCGCCAAAACGCGTCGGCAAGTAATTGAGACAGCCTGCCAGAATGAAAATTGCGAGCAACCATTGCCAAATCTCGTGAAGCGCCAGCGGTTCGCCTGGACTCATGAGAAGGCTTTGGATGGCCGGTAGCGACAGGACAATCCAAAACGCAAGCACAATCCATTGCCACGCACGATTTTGCGGGCGTTTTGCGCCGAACAGTGCGACAGTCGGGCAAAGTGCAGCGATCGAGGCGATATAGATCCATTTTTCCGCTTCTGTGTCAGTACCTCGATCCATGACTGGAGCGATTCCCCAATTCACGACGTTTATCAAAGTGTACGCCAGCAGTGCCCATGCGAGTGGCGCGACCAAAGTTGTGCCGCGAGCTCTTCTCAATCCTATGCCGATGGCCAAGGCTGGCAGCAGCATCAGCGCGTATGCCCAGATCGAGTTCGACATTTGCTGCAGGTGATTCATTTGAAATGCTTTGCGAATCAGCCAGACAACGACGGCAATTCAGACGGCGTCACAATCCTCACAACCCCACCCGTCAAAATTTTCCATCTGCGAAAACACTACGATGTCCGAAAAATTCAACGCCTGCGGTTGCTTTGCCGGATGCGTGGGCCATGCTGTTGATACCTGCCCGCTCACCCGCCGCAGTAATCAACCTGCGAGCCTATTGGGATGATGTTTCCTACAATTTTCGGGTTTTTTGAGCGGGCGGGTTGCTTTTTCCTGCCGTGCGCGCCAGAGCGCGCATAATAGCTCATGCTCCGCGCAGGGGCCAATCGTATGCCGGAACGATTGCATTGGTCGTTGCAGGGAGGAAGTCTTTGCCGCCACTCGTGAGTCTCGTCACGAGGCCCTCGGTGAAGAGATTCGCTACCTCCAACGCCCAAGTTTGCTTCCCTCCTTACTCCCTCCCTCCTGGAGTCCTGCCATGGTTCGGTTGTTGGTAATTTTTGCCCTCTGGGCAATGGTTTTTCCCGATGGCGCCAGCGCCATCGAGATGCAAACCAATTTTCACTATGGAGAGCAAGTTGGCTTTCCCCCAATGGAAGTTCCGACCGCAGTTTACGGCGGTTGGGGCACACCCGGCTGGAATTGCAGCGCCATTAACCGGGTTCCGCTCTACAACGCCTATCCGCCGGTGCCGGCGATGTTCCCCACGGGATGCAACCCCGGAGGCTGCAATTACTGCAACGGCGTTTGGAGTGGATATCAGCAAAAGGCTTTCCACAAGAGAATCAACACCCGCTGGTATTATGGCAATGTTCGAGGCGAGCCTCTGGATGGGCCGGAGCCGATCGCAAGCATGGAGTCCGCACCCGATGACGCAGACGCAATCAGTGAGCCTGAAACAATCAGCGTGATTCAGCCGCATCCAGCCTCGCCGCAACCGGCGCCAACGCCTGCAAATCCAGCCGAGGTGAAGCCGAACAAAGCTCCGGCGGTGCCGCGGACCACCGGTAGGATCATCAAGCCCATCTTCCGGCGCGGCACAAGCGGTTAGGCAAACCTTAACGATTGGCAACTTTGAATACGCTCCATGGAATTCGCAAGCAATAGACAACAATGAATTAGGAAGTGTCATTCGCTGAATCTCAGTGACGAGCTACTACAACTGCAAGCCCAGGGAACGATCAACCCTGGGCTTGCACTGTTTCCAGCCGCCGTTCAAAACTCGAATTGTGAGCTTGCAAGCGATGATCGATTCGCGCGGAATTTTCCACTCTAGCGCGACACCCGCGTTTGCCGATACACCCAGTACGACCTATGTCGGGAGGACGGGACCACGTTGCTAGCTAGTCGTCCCGTTTCAGGATAAAGATCATGGCAAGGCGACGGATCGACTTGCCATGATCTTTTATTTTGCGCGGTTCCAGGGAAGACTCTGTCGCCGCTCAAGCTGCGGTCATTCAATTCGACGGCGCTGTCCCCGGCAATGTCGTTCCTGGTCCAGGCGCGGGAGACACTTCGGGAACAATCGGTGGCACGGCCGTGTCGCCCGTCGACGTTGTCGCCGGCTTCTTCTTTAATTCTGCCAACAAGCTGGATGCCGGCAGGCGATAGGCGAACGGCTGAGGATTTTTGAGACTCCTTTCAAGAATTTGGATTGCTTCAGGATACTTGCCTTTTGGTTCAAGTAAGATTTTTGTTGCGTAATACGCGTAGTCCGAACTCACTTGACCGCCTGTGCTTTGGAGCACCTGCAGCATCGCATTCTCGGCTTGATTGGTCTGGCCATTGCGAAACAGCGACCAAGCCAAAGTCGCCAGCAATTCGCGGCTGGTTTGATTGCCCTCCGTTTGGGCCTTTAGATTCATTTGCGCCAATTCCAACCCGCGAGCTTGTTTTTTCTTGTCATCCTGATCGACGAGCACCTGCGCCAGCATGTTGGCGGCAGGCACACTGCCAGGGAATTGCAAATGCAATTGTTCCAACAGCGACTCGGCTTTGGGCAAATCTCCCGCAAGACGCGCCACAGCAGCCCGCAGCAACTTGGCTTCAGGTGAATCTGGATCAATCCGAATGGCTTCATCCGCGAACTTCTTGGCGTCGTCGAGACGGTTGGCATCCATCGCCAATTGAGCCGCGGCTAATTCGACGGGCAGATTATCCTTATGCAATTTCACGGCATAATCGATCCACTGCATGGCTTTTTCTGGTTCTCCCGAGCTTTGAAACAACCGAGCCAGTGTGATTTCTGCAATCGCCTTGGGATCGATCTTCATCGCCGCTTTAAATTGTTCATAGGCTTTTTCCGCGGCAGCCTTTTCTCCCTTGCCTTGACGAAATAGATACACTCCCAGCCGCTGATGGCCAGCGACGCTCTCGGGATCGAGTTCCAACAGCTTCTTGGCTTGGGCAATGGCATCATCCCATTGCTCGCGCGACTCCGCGACCAGCGCCAACCCACTGGCGACATTGATGTCGAAATTACGTTTGCGCTTGGCGTTGAGTGTATAGGCATCGCTCAGCGCTTTTGCTTTTTGCAGCAGCAATTCGGCATCGGTGAATTGACGCTCGCCGAGTGCGAGCTGAGCGAACAAGACGTACGCCTCCGGATCGTTGGGATATTCGCGCACCGCTTTTTCCAGCTCGGTCCGTGCGGCCGCAACCTGCCGCGCGGCGAACAACAGCCGAGCCATCAAGACCGAAGGCGGCGGCAAATTTGGATTCTTTTTGACCGCAGTTTCCAAGAATTGGCGAGCCTGGGTAAAATCGCCATTGATGGCGCGTGTGATCGCATCGGTTACGTCTTGATACTGAGGGCTATTGGGATCGCCTACCGCGTCGCCGATCAATGTGCCTACGGTCAATGGCTGCTTCGGCGGATTGCTCGACAGGGTGGTTTCCGCGGCGGCAGGATCGGCCTTTCCCGTGCCGGCATCGCCGGCCGATTTGCCACCAGGTTGCCCAAGAGCGAAGTTTCCGTTCGCAAGCAGAATTGCTGCCGCGAGCATTGCAATCGATGGATGGAAAAAACGCGCGTAGAACCCAAGCATTTCAAGATTCTCCCTGGTTCATGAGATGTTATCCGACAAAACTATCCAGAACATGACCTAGACTAATGTAGCTCGTTGGCAGCGAAATTTCATCCATTTTCTCGGTCTCGAACAATTGAAAGTCAACCGGGCGCGCCGTTCGCTGCGGCAACCAGCCGCTGATTCTTCGGTACTTTCGAGCGGCGGGTATCGAAACATTCCATTCTGCTCCAAGTACAGCCCGGCTTGAAGCGGCCATGGAATATTCACCGCTGGATACGCCGGATTTACGCAAGGCTATCCTCCCGCATTCCTCAGATGACTTCCTTACGGTTTGGCACGCGATTTGCGCAGAGCCCTTAAAAACAAGGGAATATGTGCATTTTATGCCAAGCTGGCAGGAGAACCCGATGGGTGACGTCCCAAGCGACGGCTTTCAGATCGGTTTTGACAGTCGCTTGAAGTCGACCTTCTGTGGTAGCCAGGCCACCAGTGACGCCGGTCTGTTGGCTTACCGCGAGTGGGTCGAAGCGTTAGAACTCACCAAGATGGGCGAAGAGGGGCTGACCGATTCACGCCTGCGCGCGCAAGCAACCTCGCTATGGTAAAAGCTGGTGAAGACCGGCGCCAAGGTCGTCTGGCACGCGAAGTACGTGACGTTCCAACTCGCCGAGGCGGCCGTGCCAAGGCGATTGTTCGCCGCAATCCTCGACCGAATCGCGCGGCTGGCGATTCCTCCGCCCGGTATTGCCTCGCGGAGTGGCTAACACAACCGGCCGCTGGAAGTCATGATTTCGGAGGGGGTTACTCGCTGAAGTGCGGAGTTCGAAGCTCAAGGGCGGGCTTTGAACCACCTCTCACTTGCCAGGGAGTGGAAAATCAGAAAAAAATCACCAGTCGCTAGACACTGGGGGGGGGCAGTGGTTACACTAAACGCCAAACTGTGCCGGGAGCGGCTCCCGGCTAGTCCATCTGGGGAATCTCGGTTTAGCCGGGGAATCCCGAATTAATTCTGCATCTTAGGAGCAAACCATGCTTATCCGGAGAGTTTTTGCCGCCGCGCTGACGGTGTGCCTAGTCGGGATTATAACGACTGCGTCGAACGCGGCCGTGCAACTCGTTGACAGTTTCGGCGACTATGGATGGAAGTCGGACGACACTCGTAATACATCGGGCACGAACCTAGTTGGTATTAACTCCACTCACGCTGGTAAACCGGGGCAGACCCCAACGGCCGCGGATGATACGGCGATCGCCAGTCAAATCCAATTTGTCGCCGGACCAAACGGTTCGACGTATGGCGGCGCTGTTTCGATCGACGGAACGAGTTCAAATAGCGGCAAGTCAAGCATTAGTGTGATTGATACATCAAGTGGTTTTGGTACGGGCGCGTCGCTGCTTACTTCTGCGTTTTCGGCTCAGTACGAGTGGTATGGCCAACCCAATTTAACGACGCGCTCGCTTGCGTTTAAGATTGGCATCCAGTCGAAAAGCTGGGCTTCGTCGCAGGCTAGCTTCACCGCCACTCGTTCTGGTGAATCGGTCTGGGATCTGGTTTTGGTTCATGTACCAGCTTCCTCGGACAATATGTGGAGTACTGTATCGCTTGATCATGACAGCGGAACCTGGGCTCTTTATCGCCAGGCAGGAAATTCATATTTTACTGCGCCTATCGCCTCGCCTCAAACACTGGACGCTTGGGCCAGCGATCCGAATTACGGAGACCTACTCTTTGACTCGAGCGCTAAGATTACCAGCGTGCAGTTTGGCCTAGGATCCAGCCAGAGAAATTCGATTTCTTATTTAGACTATGTCCAGACGAATCTGCTTAATGGCGGCGATGTGATCGATTTCAAAGCAGCCGGGACGGCGGCTGTGCCTGAAGCAAGCAGTATTCTAGTGTGGTCCTTATTGGCGCTCGCTGTTAGCGGCGCCACTTGGTTCCGTCGCCAAAAAGTGTTAGCTTAGTCGGCCTAGGTCGCCTGATAGAACATTTGCCAATAACTTAGACTAGCCCGGCGTGAGGGTAGCAACCTCATCGCCGGGTTTTTTCACGCATGGACGTATAGAAAGCAGAAAGCAGTCTGTTTGTCTGAAACGGTGAGCAGTGTACGGTCCCATCGGTAATCTGGCCGAAGGCCCTTTGGCTTGATACGTCTGCTGCATCGTTGCCAATAGAATGATTTCAGCGACGGTTGCGTGGCTGCCTTTTTGAGCTGCCCCCAGAGCAGGTATAGATAAACACGTGGGTAGTGCGCTATTCCATAAATTCTCTGTAAAAATAATACAGAGCCAATCCGAATCCGATCAGCACCACCGTTCGACGGACCAATGTGCGGTCGATCTTCAATGCGATCCTTGCCCCTAGATATCCTCCGATGACGGAAGCAACCAGCATTGGTACGGCAAAACCCCAGTCAATGTTTCCCCAGAGGATGAAAATCGCGGCCGTCACGCCATTGATCGCCCCGCCGAGGACATTTTTCAGCGCATTCATGGCGTGGATGTCCGACAAGCCGATCATCGCCAGCGCGCTCAACATGAGAATGCCGATTCCGGCACCGAAATAGCCGCCGTAGATTCCGATCAGCAGTTGGAACAGGACAATCGCCAGGATGCGACTATGGCTGGGTTTTGCGTTGGACTGGCCAATTCCCGTCCAACGCGCGATTTGCGGTTGGAGAGCGAACAACATGGCCGCTGAAAAGATCAGCCAGGGGACCAACGACCTGAACGCGTCGCGGTAGGAATTGAGGAGAATCGCGCCGATGATGCCGCCAACCAGGCTGGGGGGCAATAGCCAACGCATCCAATGGGCGGAATGAACTAATTCTCGCCGATAACCAAGGGCGGCAACGATCGCCCCAGGCACGAGGGCGACCGTGCTGGTTTCGTTCGCAACCGCCTCTGCCTCGGGGCCATATTTGATCTTCAGCGCGGCAACCAGCACGGGAAATGTAATGAGCGTCCCGCCCCCGGCAACAGAGTTCACCGCGCCGGCGGCCAGTGCCGCGGCGCACAAAGCTATTATTTCCCAACTCATGGGCCGAGTGTAATCGGATAACCGGTCCTTGAATAGGTTTCGGACGAAAAGAACCTCTCGCAATTCACCGTATACGCAGGTGCGTGTTGAGTTGAATCGGCAAGGAGAATTTTGCTTGCAATTCATCTTTCCGCGGGTGTAGGCTGTTGGACGCCGCTGGCGAGCCGTCCCGGAACCGATTCGCCCGGCAAAAATTCGACTTTTCACGGACTGTGAAATTCTATTTGCGAGGGGAGTTGCCCATGCGATGCGCACGACTTGCGCCGACGGCTGCACTGTTGACTGTTGTTCTATTGCTGTGCGAAACGCCCCATTGCTCTAGCGCCGATGAAACCTCGGCTGCTAGGCCAGCTACCGCCAGCGGCACCACGGCAGCGCCGCACCGGCCGGCGATCGAAGCCACGATTGCCAGTTTGGTCGATTTCGACCTTAACGAAACGCCGCTCAGCGAGGTGATCGACGACCTCAAACAGCGACACGACCTCGATATCGTCGTCGATCGTACTGCCTTGGCCGATGCGGGCATCGACCTAACGACCTTACCAATCACCGCCCATCTCAAGGATATTTCTCTGAAGTCTGCCCTGTCTCTCGTCCTCAGCGCGCATGGTCTAGCTGCGATACCCAAGCATGAGTTTCTAACCATTACGACGAAAGCGCAGGCCGAACAGGAATTGCAGACGCGCGTCTATGGCGTCGCCGACATCGTCGGCAATCAGGCGAACGCCGACCCCAAATGCGATGGGCTGGTCGATCTCATGGTCAACACGATTGCGACTTCCACCTGGAGCGACTTGGGCGGCCCCGCGACCATCGGCGGCTGGTCTGGATCGTTGACGATTTCGCAAACGCCCCAGGTCCACGGGCAAATCGACGACCTGCTCGCGGCCATGCGCAGTGTTCGCAAGCAGCAATCGTCCGGCCAGTTGACGAAAACAGTTTTCATCGGCGGATCGAGCCTGCCGCCAAAGCTCGAAAAGCTGCTCACTCTGAAGCTGGATATCAAGTACGAAGAGACACCGCTGCCGGAAATCCTCATGGATCTCAGAGATCGCGCTGGGCTAGAGTTCTTCTTAAACAGCAAGGTACTGAGTGATGCCGGCATCGATTCGGCAACGCTGCCGATCTCTCTTCAGCTTCGCAACGTTACCGCGCGCGTCGCGCTTGGGCAGATTCTCCACCCTGCAGGTCTTGCCTGGCATTTCCAAGACGAAGTGCTCCAGATTACGACCCGGGAGCAAGCCGCCAACAAACTGAAGGTTGCTGTCTATCCGGTCGCCGATTTGATCGGTCTGCACTCACGATCGGCGCTGGAAAAGAAGCTGGAATTTCCCGCAGCGTCTTCCGAAGATCTGATCGATTTGATCGTCACCAGCACCGCCACCCCGACCTGGTCCGATGTGGGCGGCCCCGGGACTCTGTGGGGATTCGACCCCGAATTTCCCGTGCTTGTTTGTTCGCAAACCACCGAGGTTCACGAACAGATGGGGGCACTGCTCGACAACCTTCGACACATACGAACTGGGCAGTCCGAAGAGTTGGTCAAACAAGCCGCCGCGCCCACGAAATCCGAGATGTTTGTGCTCCAAGTTTACCCCCTGAAGGTCGACGAAAAAGATGCTCCCGCCGTGCCGCCGAAAGAGGTGGCATTGCTGGTAAAAGCGCTGACCGGACAAAAGCACTGGCTGCAAGAAGAAGCGTTCGTCCAAGGAGCGGCCGGCCGCCTGATCGTGCGACAAAAGCCATCCGTCCAAAGAGCTATCCGCAAAATCCTCAAAGACATCGACGTTCTGCGCGACTCCGGCCGCGAGCGCAGCGGCGGGATCGGCGGCAGCGGGTTGGGTGGCCGCGGACTCGGCGGGGGCGGGTTTTGAACTCGCTCATGCAAGCCGCTCGCTCCGCGAGCGAAGATCGTTGCGCCAGACGCGGCCCTTTCATGGGTGAAGCAAGGATTTCTACGTCCGTTTTCGATTTCCCTTCCCGTTCGTTCCTTTTTTCGCAGAGGAGTAGGCCATGAAACGTATACAATGGGTGTTGGCGGGGGTGGTGTTGTTGGCGATTTGTGGATGGCTCGCCTCGCCGGGGGCGGCGCAGTTGGGGCAGCAGGAGCCGAAGCCTGTGGTTCAATCTGCGCCTCGGCTATCTACTGTATTGCTTGGCTTGCCGGGGATTGTCGAGAAAAAGATCTCGATTGTACTTGGAGAGCCCGTTGATTTTGACTTCATCGAGACGCCGCTGCAAGGCGTTCTCGATTACATCAAAGACCATCACGGCCTGCAAATCGTTTTTGAATCGAACGTACTGAGCGCCGCAGGTATTGATCCGGCTACACTGCTGATTACCACCAATCTCAAAGGCATTTCGCTGCGATCTGCCCTGCGGCTGTTGCTATCTGCGCAGGGGCTAACGTATTACATCAATGATGAAGTTCTGAAGATCACGACCATTGAACAAGCCGAATCGGTGTTTGGAACGCGACTGTATGATGTGCGCGACTTGATCACCGATGACCGCCAACTCAGCGGGCCGCCCGACTTCGATTCGATCATCAAAGTCATTACGACGTCGGTGCAAGGCAATTGGAAAGCAGAGGGAGGTGGTGCCGCGATTTGTGAATTTTGCAGCGGCGGAATTCGGGCGATTGCCGTCAATCAGACCTATGAGGGCCACACACAGATCGAATCGCTGTTGGCTGGGTTACGCAAGCTACGGCCACAGCAATAGACTGCGGGTACGAGGAAGGCGCGTGTACGGCGGTTTTTGATTCATCTTGTCCCCCTCGCCCGGCCGATAGCATTTGATGCGAGACATCAGCGGAGCAGCTACGCTTCAAGATCTGCGCCGCGACGCATTTTCGGCCTGGCAGGGAGGCGAGAACGATGTTGGTCGTTATCAGCGATTTGCACTTAACCGACGGCACGGTGGGACAATCGATTCCCGCCGGCGCTTTTCAGCTCTTTGCACAACGGTTGCGCGAAATGGCCGTTGCGGCATCGTTTCGCACTGGCGGCCTTTACCGCCCGATCGAGCAAATCGACTTGCTGTTGCTGGGCGATGTGCTCGACTTGATCCGTTCGGCGCAGTGGCTCAAGGGCGACGTCCGCCCGTGGCACGATCCGCAATCACCAGCCGCCGCAGCGGTAACCGCCAAGATTGTCACCGATGTGTTGGCCGCCAATCAGCGGTCACTGGCGGTATTGCGGTCGATGGCGACCGACGGCATCGCCATTCCTAGCAGCGACCCTGGCGAAGAGCGGCTGCAATTGCGCAGCGACGGCCGCGTACCAGTACGCATTCATTATCTTGTCGGCAATCACGATTGGATGCTGCACTTGCCCGGGCCGGCGTACGATCGCATCCGTCAGACCGTGGCCCGGCACATGGCGTTGGCCAACCGATTGGATCGACCGTTCGCCCACGATCCCGCGGAAAGCGATGAAATTCTGGCGTTGCAGCATCGGCATCAGGTTCTGGCGCGGCACGGCGATATCTACGATCCGTTCAATTTTGAAGGCGACCGCAATGCCAGCAGCTTGGGCGACGCGATCGTGATCGAACTCATCAATCGCTTCGCTCTCACGGTCGAAGCCGAACTCGGCGGCGACTTGTCCGCGGAAACACTCGCTGGACTGCGAGAAATCGACAATGTCCGGCCAACACTGTTGGTGCCCGTTTGGATCGACGGTTTGCTGGAGCGGACCTGCCCTTTGCCGGCGACGCGAAAACGAGTGAAGCAAATTTGGGACGCGCTGGCGGATCGGTTCCTGCAGTTGGATTTCGTCCGCTCGCGCGACACCTGGAACCCGGTCGATTTGGTCGACGGCTTACAGCGCGTGCTGAAATTCAGCCGCCGGCTTTCGATGGGCTGGGCCAGCGCGATCGTCAATTGGCTGCATGGGCTGCGCGGCTCACAGGAAGCGTCATACTATCGCCATGCGCTGACCGAACAAGACTTCCGCAATCGACGCGCCAAGCATGTGGTCTACGGCCATACCCATCACGCCGAGAGTGTGCCGCTCGATGTTAGCTATGCTGGCGATGCAGTGCTGAACCAAGTCTATTTCAATTCCGGTACCTGGCGACGCGTCCATCGTCCGACGAACTGGGCCGCCGCCGAACACGAATTCATCCCGGCCGATTCCATGACTTTCTTGTCATTCTTCACCGACGACGAGCGACGCGGGCGGCATTTTGAAACGTGGTCGGGCACGCTGGGGATTGCTGCCGCGTCGAAGCCGGAAAGGTTGGTGCGGCTGGATGCCCCACACATCGCCATTGGCGCCGAACGCCACGTTCCGGCGCCGTCGTGGACAACGACGGTGAACACTGCGCAATTTATCGGTTAAGTCGTCGCGGGAGGCGCATCGCTGGCCGGCTTGATCGCCAATTCGACCGCCGCAAAATCGCACTGCTTATGGGTACCATCGCAGAAGGGCTTATTTTGCGATTGGCCGCAGCGGCATAACGCGACGACAGGCTTATGGGTGGGAAGCGTGAACTCGTTGCCTTCGTGATCGATCAGGCGAAACTCACCTTCGATCACCAATGGGCCGTTTGGGCGTAGGCGGATGGTAATAGGCATAGCTGCAGCATGGGAAGTGAGAAAAGATGGCCAGCGCGCAATATCATGGACTTCAATCCGCCGGCCGTCAATTACCAGCCGAAATTGCGGCATTCCTTGCCACCAAGCGTCGATGCGAGCCGTCGATCCAAGGCTGGATTTCCATGAGGCAGTGAAATGGTGTGAATCAGCAGTTGGAATCCACTCATTTCTGCTCGGTCGAAGTTGGCACCGATGCAATCCCTGTTTGCAAGAACTCGATGCTTTCCACAATCGGTTTGTCTTGGTCCCTGAACTGCTCGGCCAGCGGGGCTTCGAGCGTGAATGCGAGGGTGATTTCCCGGCCCGATTGGTCCTGAATCGAGTAATATCGCCATTGAATCGGCAATTTTTCGGCGGCACCGGCAACGATCACTTTCAGCATTCGCAATCCCGACGGCAGGGCCGATTCCGCTGCGCTTTCATACTGACCGAACATCGGACCGAGCGCTTTTCGCACGTCGTCCTGGAACTGAGTCAATTCGATCGGCTTTTCGAGCTGCTTGATGGCCGGCATGAGATTGCATTGGGCAATCAAATCGCCGCGGTCAACGAGTCGCATGACGACCAATTGTGGCGAATCGCCAACCACGGACCAGCGCCGGTCGTAGAGAAACCGATAGCTGCTATCCTTCGACACAAACTCGAGCATGGGGGGCACATCCGATTGCTGCAACTTCGCAGTTGACAGCACTTCGTCGGTGAGTAGTTTCGATTCAGGCAACGGCGAAACGACTACTTTCAATTTTGCCACCACATCCAATCCGGGGCTTGCATATCCCACGCCGCGGTCTTCTTTGATTGCCAGTAGCAGGCTTGTCGCAATGCCTTGCTTGAGATTGAACGTCAGCTTTCCTTTGAGTTCGATCTGCGAAGCTACTCCCTTGATTGCGCCGCTCACTGGGCCGTCGATCGTAATCTCCGCGACATCGCTTTTCACTTCCACCAAGCGGCAAACGACGTCGGTTTGAGCGACCGCGTCGAGCAACAGCAATCGCGTTACCACGGATTCCGAAGGTTTCCATGGATCGCCAACAGCGACCTCGTTTAGCGGCAGTAGTTCGTCCAGGATCAAGGTATTGGAGGGGATTTCAACCAAGTCGAGTTCGTCGCGCGTCAACGGGCCGCCAGGAGAGGCAATGACTACTGACTTTTCACTGGCGGAAACCGAGATCAATTGCCGCCCCTCACGCAGTTTGGGCTTCGCCATCTGGTCGGCAGCCTTGATCACGACGTGAACGTCATCGTACCAGCGCAGAGCCAAGCGGCTTTCGGGATTGCTGTCGTCGTCGAGTCGTCGTTCGTCGTAGCCCATTTCGGCAACGACGCTCATGGGCACTGGGTCTATCTTCTTATCTGACGCAACTTTCAGATGGCCGCCGACCTCCAAATTCACGACGACTCGGGTCGGGGCGCCATCGGGCTTAGCGGCCCGAAGTGCAAATTTTTCCGCACCAAGTGCTAGCGAGGCCGCGAACAAGCCGCTCGAAAGCACTGGAACCAACGCGAGTAGTTTCTTCAACGTCATGGAATCCTTTCCATATCGGGTGGCCGTGAAAGTCACCCACATGCTTTGTTACTAAAGGTTCTACCAAGTGGGGAAATCTGCTAAATAGGCTCCCTCGAGTTCGACATTTGGGATGATGGGTACGGCGTTTGCTTAAAACCTCGGTGACTAGATGCTCTTGCCGTAATCTGCCCAGTTTTTCGCGGCGGTTTACGCCAATCGAATCATTTTTTAGGGTATTTCGGTTAGATCGGCCTGCCGGCGAAGGTGGATTGAAACGAACCGAGCCGAGAGATCCAAATACTTGCAACATCTCGACGACGAATGTTTCCATCATGGTGCCACAATGCTCTGAAACAACGTAAAGTTATATTTAGCAACGGGATACACATTGATATTTTGCCGCCGAACCGCCAGATCGGTCGAATTGTCCTAGAACTGAAGTAAAAAAACGATATTCCAATAGACCATTGGACAGTTTGTTTCGTACAAAAGGAGACGCGCTTAGTAAGCCCACCTCAGATCGCTGGCCGTCAAATCCTTCCAAACTTGCCAAGGAGTCGGCTTCAATCGGAGTAAGTGCTTATACCGCATCAGCTTGCGACACATGCGTCGTTTTGGCGTAGGAAAATGAGACAGCAGCAGCGGCAGCAATAGGAGCAATTGACCGAGCGGCGAGACGAAATCGACGAACACCAACTCGGCTTTTGGCGTGAAGGAGGCATCCGATGAATACCAGCTATTTCAACCCAATCTTGAAGCATTTGCGCGATCAGCAGATCCGTATTGCGCCTCGCGAAAAGCAACTTGAACTGGCCGACCGGGCTGAGAATTTGCTGTCGGAGATCGATGATAGCCGGGTTTATCCTTTCGAATATCTTTGTTTTCGCATTACAGACTTCCGCCCCGCTTCGTTCGGCAACACAAATTTGACCGGCGAGCAGGCCAGCCACGATTTGCGCCTGTTTGTGGAGGATCTCACGGAAGCTGCGGCGATGCCGGCCGAAGACGCCGGCGAGGAAGTGCTAACCGTCGAAGCGCTCGCCAAGAAATTCAACGTTTCGACGAAGACCATTTCACGCTGGCGTCAGCAGGGCTTGGTTAGTCGTCGATTCATGGTCGATGGCCGCAAGCGATTGGGTTTTTTGCGCAGCTCGGTCGATCGCTTTGTCGGCGAGAACACCGATCGGGTTCGTCGTGGATCGAGTTTTAGCCAGATGACCGAAGTGGAGCGCGACGAAATCGTTAGCCGCGCGCGCCGGTTGGCAGCCGCAGGCGGCTGTCCGTCGGATGTCGCGCAGAGAATTGCCAAGAAAATGAATCGCAGCGTCGAGACCATTCGCTATACGCTTAAGGAGTTCGATGACGAACATCCAGATCTAGCGGTTTTCCCCGTCCATGCTGGGCCGCTGTCGGACGAGACGAAGCAAAAAATCTACGAGCAGTTCCGCCGCGATGTGTCGATCGAAGAGCTGGCCAAGCGCTACTGCCGCACGAAGACCAGCGTCTATCGCATCGTCAACGAGATGCGCGCCAAGCGAATCTTGGAATTGCCGCTGGATTACATTTCAAACCCCTATTTCGGCCGCGAGATGGCTGAGCGAGTGATTCTTGGCCCGATGCCTGAGGCGGAGCCGGCGGCCAAGAAAACTCGGCTTCCAGCGGGATTGCCGCCTTATTTGGCCAGTTTGTACGAGGTGCCATTGCTCACGCGCGAGCAGGAAGGCTATTTGTTCCGCAAGTTCAACTACTTAAAGTTCAAGGCGACGCGGCTGCGCGGCCAGCTCGATCCAACGCATGCCCGCAGCGGCCTGATGGATGAGATCGAGCGGTTGTACGACCAGGCGGTTGTGGTGAAGAACCAGATCGTTCGGGCGAACTTGCGACTAGTGGTTTCGATTGCCAAGCGCCACGTTGGTCCCAGCGACAACTTCTTCGAATTGGTAAGCGATGGAAATATGTCGCTGATCCGTGCGGCGGAAAAGTTCGACTATGCCCGCGGCAACAAGTTTAGCACCTATGCAAGCTGGGCGATTATGAAGAACTTTGCCCGCACGATTCCCGACGAACTTCGCCGGCGCGACCGCTTCCGCACCAGCCAGGCTGAAATGTTCAGCGCGGCCCCCGATGTGCGTACCGATCAATATGGGCAAGAGTCGGCCCAGTCGCAACGAGTTGCCCAAATTGGCCGCATTTTAGAGCGGCTTGACGAGCGTGAGCAGAAGATTATTATCAATCGGTTTGGACTGGATCACTCTCATGAGCCGTTGACTTTGAAGCAGGTCGGCGAGGAGATGGGGGTGACAAAGGAGCGAGTCCGGCAGATTGAGGCCCGGGCGCTGGCGAAGCTTCGCTTGGCGGCCCAGGAAGAAAAGATCGAAGTGCCGGGCGAATAATGCGGATGTTGTCGCGATATTGCCGAAACCATCCGGCTAGTAGTATAGTCACTTGATATGCCTCGCAGGTTCTTGCCAAAGCACCTGCGGGGCAGTTGCATTGGAGCGGCAGCGATTTTTGGAAGTGTTCGTGGGTGCCCCCAGCTAGGGGATCTAACCGCAGAGCGGAGGGAATTCAGAGCAGTTGGGCAAGGCCAACGGAATGGGCAGGTTTTGCGTGAAAACACAGCTAGCTAGGCAATGGGCTGTGTTGGATGTGCAAAAATCGCGCCTTGGCCGTATTGCATGACTGGGCAGGACTGCTATATTTACTGGTTTTCAGTGACCCTCCTCGCAGGCTAGCGTAGCTCAACCGGCAGAGCAGCGGTTTTGTAAACCGCAGGTTGTGGGTTCAAGTCCCTCCGCTAGCTCGTCGCCAGTTGCCGCGATTTGTGTTGCCTCGGATCTGGGTTGCTAAAGATCTGAGGGCCAGCGAGACGGAAATACGCGTGTACACCGAGGGGGT